>JANLQB010000328.1:0-4509 GCA_031367565.1 Verrucomicrobiota bacterium | reverse complement strand
GGGCCGAATGCGTCGGTCCACGCGGGCCGATTTTTCGCCACGGCGACGTGCCTTTTCCAACTGACGGACATCGCTGGCGAGCCCGACGTGCAGACGCGGCTGATCTTTGGCTTCTCCTTCTAGCGTCGAGAAATGTCGCGCGTGCGCCGCATCCAAGGCTGCTTCGTTTTCGCCGCGCTCGCGCTGAGCGGCTGCGCGTCGCTGGAAACGATCGCCCCGCCTGTGACTCCCGGCCTCGTCGGCGCGAGTCGCGGGGCGGCGGCGGGCACTTTGGAAGAAGGTCGGCGCATTTTCACTGGGGCCTGCACGGCCTGCCACGCCGCGGATCCCGTGAAAAAATACTCCGTGAGCGAATGGCGCGGCATTGTCGCGGATATGTCCGCGCGCACCAAACTTACGCCCGCGCGCGAATCCGCGCTGCTCGCCTACCTCACCGCCGCGCGTTCTACGCCGCCAGCGCCGTGATGTAGCCGCCGCCGAGCAACACATCGCGCCGCGCCCGCGCCACGCCGAGGTCTTTCGTGCCGAGCGAGCGGCGCACGCGTTCCTTGGTAAAAGGCGTGGGATGGATCACGTAATGCACGAACCACGTGCCGTTATTGTTCCAGAGATGATGATTAAGATTGGACGGATTCGTCCGAAGTGAGAGAGCGATCATGGAGTCAGTTTGCCGCAGTGACTCACGGGAGAATTGGTTCGCGCCGGCAGACGAGCCGGAGCGCACATCGCGCGTGGCCACTCGGCCGCGCACTTCCACCTTGGTTTCTCCAAACCAGGTTGGCAGATCCCGCGCAGGCCGGGATCACTCGTGATGTCTTCGCGTCATTGAAAGAACTGCCCCGATAAAAACACGCTCGATCACGGGACGCAAGTGGCGGGCGTGATTATGACACGCTCGCTCAGCGCGATGCGGTCGGCGGAGGAACGGGCGGCCTCTCGTCGAGTTCGTAGTATTCCACGTAGCCGATCATCATTTCCTCAGTCGTCTGGAGGCCCCAGCGTACGGTTTTCGTGGGATCAGGATTGGCGGGGTTGTCCGCGCTGTTGTCGAACCAGCCGGTCGCGCGGATCGTCGAACCACGCGGGATGGTCGGCGGTTCGGCGTAGCGGCAGCTCACCTGCCAATTGAAATCGTAGTGCGGTACTTCCAGCAGCGTGCGCACTTCGCCATCGGGCAGCGCGACTTCGTAGCGAAAGGCGGAGCCGCGGACGTGCATGTGCGGGTTCAGCGCGAGGAGTTTCACATCCATCGGCACAGGGATCGTGCCCGTCTCGGGATGATGCGCAGCTCCCGGCGGGATGCTGATCCGGTGATCCACGATGCCTGCGACTTTCACGATGTGCTTCGGCGGTTCCTTCGCGAAAACGAGTCCGAGTTTCACCTGATCCTGCGTGGCCGTGCCGTTCGGCGTGTAGTGGATTTGGAAGCGCACCTTCGTATTCGCGGGCAGCAGCTTCGCGAAGCCGTCGGGGTAAATGATGTGATTATTTCCCGGCACATACGCCGCGAAAAATCCCGTGCGTTCATCCTCCTCGCCCTCGAAACGACCCTGCCCCGGTTTTTGCACAAAAATGAGGACGTGATGCACGACTTCGCGCGCCGTCGGCTGCACTTCGTAGCCGCGAATCCATTTATCCTCACCGAACGATGTTTCCACCGTCACGTTCTGGTAGTTCATCGTGCCCTCGGCCTTCACCGCGATCGGATTGGGAATCTGCACGATCGCATCCGGCTGTCCGATCACCCACTCGCCGGGAAACGTGCGCGCGAGCGGCGCATCTTGGGGATCACCGAGCGTTTTGCCGGAGTTGATCCACGCGAGAAAATCCGCCTTGTCGCGCGAGACGAGCGCGCGGTCATTCTCCCACGGCGAATGCGTGCCCGGAGCCGGAGCGGCCGCAAACCAAGGCGGCATCAGCCCGCGATCGACCATCTTCTTAATCATGCCCGCCTTTGCCATCACCTGCTCGGGCGTCTCCAGCGGGAAAGGCGCGAGTCCACCCGCGCGGTGACATTCCTGGCAATTCGCCTGCACCACGCGCGAGATGCGGTTGTAATACGTCACGTCCGTTGTCGCCGGTTTTGGGTCGCCGAGATCAAGTAGGCAGCCCGGCGCTTCCGTCGCGGCCACGGCGGGCGCCCGATTTTCCAGCACCGCCGCGAGCGCATCGGCGAGGTAGCGATGGCGGGGTGCGTCGAGCGAATAGCCGAGCCCGTATTGGTCATCGAGCGCGCCGCGATAGACGAGCGTCCGAGCCGCATCCATGAAGAAAGCATCCGTCGTCGCCCGCGCACCGAGCGTCGCGAGGAAAGTGTTTTTCGGATCGCGCACACATGGTGCGGAAAGGCCCGCGCCTTTCAGCGCAGCGCGCAAATCCTCTGACGAATCCGTGCTCGTCGGCGCGATCAAAACGAATGCGACTCCGCGCGCCGCGTATTCTTTTTCCAAGCGCGCGAGCGACGGCAGCGTGCGTTTGCTCACCGGGCAGCTCGTACTCACGAGCGCGATCACCGCCGGTTTCTTCGCGGTGAATTCCGAAAGCGTCCGCGCCTTCCCATCCAGATCCACCAGCGCCGCATCGCCGATCCGGGTCCCGATCCCACACTCGCCCGCTTTCAAAATGCGCGGCCCTTCGCGCGGTGAATCCTTTGGCTCAAACATCGGCGGCGCTTTTTCGTCCACCTTCACTTCCTCACCACCGATTTTCTCTCCGCGCCGGGCTTCCACCATCGCGATGATCTTGTCCTGAATGCTGTCCCGGATCTCATCCATCGTGAGAAAGCCGTCCTTGTTTTTATCCGCGCCCAAAACCCAAGCGGCCACCGGCTTCGCCTCCTCCGCGCTCAATTTTCCATCGTGATCGAGATCGAGCGCTTTGAAGCGCTGCTCCAGAAACTCAATCGGATCGGGAGCCGCGAGGGCGGGAAAATTCAGGACGATCGCGGTGCTGGCCGCAAGGATGGAGCGAACGAGAATGGAAGACATGGAGATGGGCGCTTTGGTGGATGACGGCATCGGAAGACGCGTGGTTACGCGAATCGTAAAGAACGCCGCGAATATGATTCGGTTTCGCGGAAAGTCATGTCCGCGCCCGAGGATTGCCGTCTCCGCCCTGAAATGCGTTACACTGCCGCGATGAAGCTGCTGTCCGCCCTCGCCATTCCGTTGCTGCTGTCTGGTTGTGCCTCCGACGTTTCGCCAGAGGACCGTGATTTTTTCTACCACGGCTGGAAGCATCCCGAGCAGTCCTCTCGCGAAAGAATGTTCGGGAAAAAATACGCCGACTCGATGGATCGCGACGACAGCGTGCGCCGCGAAATACCGACCGCCAATCCATCGGAGTAACCCGCCCGAGACTTTTCACAAAAAAGCGGCAGGGAAAACGCGCATGCGCTCTCCCTGCCGCTGAAAGTTTTTTAGCTAAAAGATGCGGCTATTCCGCGGCGATCGCAGCGGGCTCGACTGGGGTCGGCGCGGCGGTTGGCGGCGGGGCGACTTGCACGACCTGGAAGTTTTGGACGGTTTGATTGAGGAGCTGTGTGAGGCGGACGAGGCCGGACGGCGTCATGACGATGCGCGTGTGGATCGGCATGAGCGAGGTGCCGGGCCGGTCGGGGACGATGCCGGAAGTGAAATCGAGATAGACTTCTTCCTGGCCGACGTTGACGAGGGCGTGGTTCGCGTAGCGCGCCGTGAAGTCGTCATACTTGACCTGAATGGTGAGATTTTGCTGCTGAGGAGCTGGGGTGGATTGTTCTTTAGACATAGGGCGCAATGCGTAGCAGCGACGGGCGAGAAATCAACGGGGAACCTGCGGGGTGCGAGCTGGAAAAGGACGGGAGGTTTTCTCTCCGCGAAGGGGCTTCGCCTTTCCCTCGGGCAGTGCTAAGTGTGCGGGCAATTTCCCATGGCCACCTACCTCTACGAAACTATCCCGACGAAAAAGGGCGAGAAGCCGCGCCAGTTTGAAGTCGTCCAGAAAATGACGGACGACGCGCTGACGCACGATCCGAAATCCGGCCTGCCGGTGCGACGCATCATCATCGGTGGAAGCGGAAACATCATGCGCGGGACGAGCATCCTCTCGATGAATAATCCGCGACGCGGGCGGAAATAGGCAGGGGCGGACTTTGGTCCCGAAAAACCCGAAAGCGCACGAAAAACGCGCGAGCTTTTCGTGTTTTTTGTCACTTTCGCGGACGGATCTCCTGAGGCGGGAGAAGCGGGATTTATTTTACGCAGTTGCGCGGTTCGGGTGTGGAACGCCGACATTTATCGTGCGCGGCCTTTCGAGAGGCGCACCGGCGAGGAATCGGAGTTGGTTTGCGAGGAGGAAACGTGTGGATCACTGATAAAATCAAGGCGAGTTTCCATCTCGAAACAGGCAAGGATTTTTCTGAAAAAAAGTTTCACCCTTTCGCCACATTTTTCTCCCCCGACCCCACATCTTGTGGTTTTCTTGTCATCCGCGCCCAATATGGAGTGGTTGTTCTCAAGAGTTCACAAG
>JANLQB010000264.1:0-3728 GCA_031367565.1 Verrucomicrobiota bacterium | reverse complement strand
CGGCGGTGAGATGGTGGATGGAATACGTACCCGCCGCAGACCTAAACCGAAAGAATCGCTGCCATGCTTCGGGGAGCTGGTTTAGATCGTTTCCATCGAGTTCGGGATCGTTTTCGCGACTGCCAATCCATTGGCGAATGTCGTCAAATACGGGCCCCAAGAGGATGTGAGCCTGCGCGAGACAAAGGTGGCGTCCGTCAAAGGAATGCCAGAGGGGCTGGAGATCGGAATCGATCAATGCTTTTGCGGGATAGCTTTCCGACCGCTGCAAGGCCGATTCCAGCCAGCCTAATGCATCGTCGAAGTTTCCAAGTTTGGATTCCAAGCAGGCCATTTCATAAGCTTCTCCCGGACCGCCGTCTCCCAGCTCCGGCAACCGTTTCATCAATGAACGCGCCTCATTGAACCGCCCGGCGAAATGTAAGGCGAGAGCGGTGTTGCAAACTGCCGGCCGCGACTCTTGGTCGCGCTCTAGCAGTTGCCTCCCGGTCTCAATCGCCTGGTCGTAATCCTCGAGCCCGAGCCTGACGATCAAGAGTTCGTGGAGCGCGGAAGTATAGTTGTCCGCATCCGGCGGGATTCGGAGCAGTTCAGCCTCCGCGTCATTGAACATCCCCAGTTTCTTTAGGCCGATTGCTGTTTCGAGAAAATTTTCTGGTTTCATCACCCAGACCACACAAACAAGCCTCAAAAGCGTCAACCGGAGTCCGATTTTTCCGTTTAACTCCCGAGAGCGAAGGTGCTGCGGCTGCAGGGCGAGGAGCAAGCGGAGTAGGAATTCCGGCAACTTGCGCGGCTCGCCTTGTTCCTCCGCAGTCAGCTCGCGGCGCGTTTTCGCATTCCCGTTCTACGCCAAAATGTCTTTCACGACCTTCGCCGTCTCCACCCCGGTCAGCTTCGCGTCGAGGCCCTGCCATTTGAAACTGAGCCGGTGGTGATCGAAGCCGAGGAGCTGGAGCAGCGTGGCGTGGAGGTCGCGGACGTGGACGGGATTTTCCACGATGTTGTAGCTGAATTCGTCGGTCGCGCCGTAAGCGACGCCGCCTTTGATGCCGCCGCCCGCGGCCCACATCGTGAAGCAGCGCGGATGGTGATCGCGTCCGTAGTTCGCCTTTGAAAGGCCGCCTTGACTGTAGATCGTGCGCCCAAATTCGCCGCCCCAAAGGACGAGCGTGTCATCAAGCAGCCCGCGCTGTTTCAGATCCTGAATCAAGCCGTAGCAAGGCTGGTCGATGTCGCGGCACTGATCCGGCATGCGGCCCGCGACGTTCGAGTGGTGGTCCCAGTTGTTGTGATAGATCTGCACAAAGCGCACGCCGCGCTCGGCGAGTCGGCGCGCGAGGAGGACGGAGTTGGCGAAGGTGCCGGGCTTTTTCGCATCGGGTCCGTACATTGCAAAAGTGGACGCGGGCTCGCTGGCGAAGTCGGTGAGATCCGGCACGCTGGCTTGCATGCGGAAAGCCATTTCATATTGCGCGATGCGCGTGTGAATTTCCGGGTCGCCGACAAGGATGGCGTTTTGCTCGTTGAGCGAGCGGATGCCATCGAGCGTATTCCGCCGCACCTCGCTCGACACGCCGGGCGGATTGTTGATGTAAAGAATCGGGTCGCCTTTGCTCCGAAACGCGACGCCCGCATGCTGACCGGGCAGAAAACCGCTCGTCCATAGCTTGCCCGAGATCGCCTGGATTTGCTCACGGTTCGACGGCTCGGCGACGAGCACCACGAAGGTCGGCAAATCCTCATTCGCCGACCCGAGCCCGTAGCTCGCCCACGAGCCCAGGCATGGACGACCTGCGAGCTGGTTTCCCGTCTGCATCATCGTGATCGCGGGTTCGTGATTGATCGCCTCCGTGTGCATCGAGCGGATGAACGCCACGTCGTCCACGCACTTCGTGAACCAAGGCAGCAACTCCGAGTTCATCCACATCCCATTCTGCCCATATTGTGCGAACTGATATTTCGACGGCGCGATCGGGAAACGCGTCTGCCCCGAAGTCATCGTCGTGAGTCGTTGCCCCTGCCGGATGCTATCCGGCAAATCCTTGTCGTACCATTTCTCCATCTCCGGCTTGTAATCAAAGAGATCCATCTGCGAAGGCCCGCCGACCATGTGCAGATAAATCACGCGCTTCGCCTTCGGCGCAAATTGCAACGCGACCTTGGCGATGTGCGCCGGGTCCGCAGAAGCATCGCGCCCGAGCAGCGTGGCGAGCGCGGCCATCCCGAGCGCGTTCTTCCCGTGGGAGAGGAACTGCCGGCGGCTTTCAAAGGTGTTGAAGTCGGTGAAGGGGTGCATACGCAGTTATTTGTTGAGCGTTTCGTCGAGGTTCAGGAGCTGGCTGGCGACCATCGTCCAGGCGGCGAGTTGCGGTGGCGGGATCGCGGGGTCGGCTTTGCTTTCGCCGAAGGTAAGCAGCGATGTCGTGTCTTCGGGAACCTGCTCGTAATGCTTGAGCAGCGCCGTGTGGCTCGCTTCGAGGATCGGAGCTTCATTCGCGCGCAGCGGCCGGCCGAGGACGCGGCGCGCTATGAAATCGAGCGTCGCACCCGCATCGGTGGGCGCGCATTTCAGCGCGGCTTGCGCCAGGTTGCGCGCGGCTTCGACGAATTGCGGATCGTTCAAAGTCACGAGTGCTTGCAGCGGCGTGTTCGTGCGCTCGCGGCGGACCGTGCATGCTTCGCGGCTCGGCGCGTTAAAGACTTCCAGCGAGGCGGGTGGCGCGCTGCGTTTCCAAAAGGTGTAGAGCCCGCGCCGATAGATCGCCTCGCCGGTGTCGCGCTTGTAAACCCCGGTGTCGCTGCCAGGCATCGCCACCGCTTCCCACACGCCCGGCGGCTGGTATGGGCGGACGCTCGGCCCGCCGATTTTTGCGGAAAGAAGTCCGCCCGCGGCGAGGGCGTAGTCGCGCACCATCTCGGCATCCATGCGGAAGCGCGGGCCGCGCGAGAGCAGGCGATTTTCGGGATCGCGTTCGATCAGTTCCGGCGTCACGGCCGCGCTCTGTTGGTAAGTCTCGCTCGTCACGAACAGGCGTATCAGCCGCTTCACATCCCAACCGCTCTCGCGGAAATCCACGGCGAGCCAGTCGAGCAGCGCGGGGTGTGACGGGGCCTCGCTCATGATCCCAAAATCCTGCGCCGATTTCACGAACCCGGTGCCGAAGATGTCCTGCCAGAAACGATTCACCGTCACGCGCGCCGTCAGCGGATTTTCCTTTGCCACGAGCCACTGGGCGAGGCCGAGGCGATTCGCAGGCGCGCCTTCTGGCATCGGATTCAGCGCCGCGATCACGCCCGGTTTCAGTTCATCCTTCGGCTGATCGTATTGACCGCGATTCAGCAGTCGCGCCATCGGTAGCGAGTTCGCGCGTTCCATCTGGATATGCGTCACCGGACTGCGCTTCTGGATCTCCGTTTTCTCCGTCTCAAGCGTCGCCACTTTCGACTGGAGTTCGCTGCTCTGCGGATCGCCCTTGGAGAAAAATGCGAACAGCCGCTGCTTCTCTTCCGGCGCGCGTGCGTCGGCGGGTTTTGCGAGGATCACGCGCAGATCGGGCAGCTCCGCGATGGCGAGCACCTGCTTCGCCGAAAGCACGCTCGAGTAGAGCCGCACGTCCTGCACTGCGCCGGTGAAAACTTCGCCGCCATTGCTGCGACGTCCGACCATCAGCGGCACTTTCGTGCGGATCGTGTTTTGCAATTTGTCATTCTCCACGCGCAGCTTT
>JANLQB010000259.1:0-2453 GCA_031367565.1 Verrucomicrobiota bacterium | reverse complement strand
CGCGTGGGCGGGCGCTAGTCGGGATGCGGATTTCGAGAAAAGCTGAATACGCCCTGCGCGCCCTCGTCTCGCTCGCGCGCGAGCGGCGTTCATGGGGCATCCAGGAGCTGAGCGAGCGGGAAAACATCCCCGTAAAATTCCTCGAGCAAATCCTCCTCGCCCTGCGCCACGCCGGTCTGCTCATCAGTAAACGCGGAGTCGGCGGCGGCTACACGCTGCACCGCGCGGCGGATGAAATCACCGTCGCCGAGATCATCCGCATCTTCGACGGCCCGCTCGCGCCCGTGCCCTGCGCCGCCGAGCGTCCCACGGAAAAATGCACCTGCCCCGATCCTCGAACCTGCCCCGTGCGCTTGCTCATGACGCGTGTCCGCGTCGATCTCGCCGCCGCTTTGGAAGGGCAGACGATCGCCGACATGCTCCGCCTCGCTCCCGGCGCGGACACCATTGCCTTCGAGATTTAAGCCAGCGGTTTCCCCACCGGCACCACCAGCACCGGACAAGGCGCACCTTTCAAAACCCCCGCCGTCACACTCCCTACGAGCAGCTCATAAAGCGCGCCGTGGCCGTGCGATCCCATCGCGATCAAATCCGCCTTTTGCTCCGCGGCCACGCTTAGGATTTTCTCGATCGCCGGTCCTTGAATGTGCAGCGCCAAGACATCCGGCAGCCCGCACGACGCCTTTAACGCTTCCACCTTCGCATGCTCCGCCTTCAAATCGCGAGCCACCGTCTGCCGCACCGCCATCGGTCCGGGCTCGAAACCTACAAAATCCGGCTCCGGCTCGGAAACAAACAGCAGCACCACGCGCGAGCCGAAAGTGGCGGCGAACTTTTTGACCGTCTCGATGAGGGACGGAGTCGTGTCCGAAAAATCGACGGGGACGAGAATCGTTTTCATGCGGGAAAGATAGGCGTTCAGCCGCCTCGCGTCGCTACATTCCTTGTCAAACGCACCGCCTCCCTTGTCCAACTTGCCCGAGTTTTCCGCCTTCGCGATTCCCCCTCGCCAACTTCCAAATCGCACCTAAAGTCTGCGCCCATGCCGCTCGACCTGAAGGGCCTCGTCCAATCACGCCTCGGAGAAAATTACTCGCTGCATGAGCAGCACATCAATTCCACGCTCGTCCGCGTGCAGCGGATCATCGGGTTTGATCAAGTGTATGCGCGCGCGCAGGGCGCTTATCTTTACGACCAGGAAGGGCTCGACTATCTCGATTTCCTGAGCGGCTACAGCGTCTTTAATATCGGGCGAAATCATCCCGCGGTGCAGCGCGCGATTTCCGATGTGCTGGAAATGGATTTGCCGAACATGGTGCAGATGGATTGTTCGCTCTTGAGCGGCCTGCTCGCGGAGGCGCTTTTGAAAAAACTGCCGCCCCATTTGGACTCGGTGTTCTTCTGCAATTCGGGCGCGGAGTCGGTCGAGGGAGCGATCAAATTTGCGCGCGCAGCGACGGGGCGCAGCGGGCTCGTTTCCATGGAAAAGGCGTATCACGGGCTCTCGCACGGGGCGCTTTCGGCGATGGGAGATGCGCATTTTCAGGAAGGGTTCGGGCCGCTGCTGGAAAATTGCTCGCGGGTGAAAATGGGCGACGTCACGGCGCTGGAGGAACGTCTTTCGCAACGCGATGTCGCGGCGTTCATCATCGAGCCCGTCCAGGGAAAGGGCGTGCTTTTTCCGCGCGATGAATTTTACCAGGAAGCGCAGCAGATTTGCCGCGCGACGGGGACGCTGCTGATCGCGGATGAAGTGCAGACGGGGCTCGGCCGCACGGGGCGTTGGTGGGGCTTTGAAAACTGGGGGCTCGAGCCCGACATCATCACGGTGGCAAAATCGCTCAGCGGCGGCTACGTGCCGTGCGCGGCGATCGTGACGCGGCGCGCGATTTATCAGAAGACGTTCAGCCGGCTGGATCGTTGCGTGGTGCATTCGAGCACCTTTGGGCGGAACAATCTCGCGATGGCTGCCGGTCTCGCGACGCTGCAGGTGATGGACGACGAGCAGCTCGTCGAGCGGTCGCGCGACAACGGGATCGAGCTGCTCCGCCGGCTCAATGCGCTGAAGGAAAAACATTCGCTCATCAAGGAAGTGCGCGGCCTCGGGATGATGATTGCGATCGAATTCCACGAGCCGCGTGAGCTGGCGTTGAAGATGGGCTGGAAATTTCTGCACAGCGTGGAGCGCGAGTTATTCGCGCAGATGCTGGTGACTTCGCTCTTTAAGAAACATCGCATCCTCACGCAGATCGCGGGGCACGCGATGGATGTGATCAAGGTGCTGCCGCCGCTGATCACCGGCGAGCGGGAGATCGAGCGGTTTGTCTCGGCGCTGGATTCCGTGCTGACGGAGTGCCGGAGTTTCCCCGGTCCGATTTGGGATTTGGGGAAAAATTTCATCCGCCACGCCATCAAACGCTCTACGACGGAGCCGGCTGGGGCGGCGAGCTGAG
>JANLQB010000256.1:0-2971 GCA_031367565.1 Verrucomicrobiota bacterium | reverse complement strand
GAGCCGGGCAAATGCCCGAAATGCGCCATGAACCTGGTGCCGAAACAATCTTCGTCACCCCAGCCACGCGGCGGCCGCCACAAACATTGAGGCGAAATTTAAGCGTCTTCGATTTTTCGAGGGAAGTGCCCGCAATCATCGTTTGACGGACAAATCCCGAGCCAGGTGGAGGCACGCATTTCGCCCACGAACACCGCAACCAGCCAATAAATATGATGAACCAAAACCCCGGAGAGAGAATGGATTAGCCCCTCATCGCTTCCGAAAAGATCGTCAACAAATGGAAGATTTTCCGCCGCGACCTCAAAGAGAATCAGCACGGTCGCTTCCTCAAAATCACGGAAGACGCGGTCGGACGGCGCGGCACGATCATGCTCCCGGCGGCCGCCTTCAAAGACTTCTTGGAGGCGCTGCAACGTCTCGTGGAATTCGAGGTGAAGCTCAGATCGACCCAGGCCTCCAACCCCGTGCCTCATTGGCGACCTGCCCACCGTTGACTCGACGGGCGTAGAATTCGGACACGCGACTGCCGGCATGGATGCGACGACAAGTTTGGGCGCGGTGTTTCTGAGCAGCTTTCTCGGCGCCACTTTGCTGCCGGGTGGGTCGGAAGCCGTTCTCTTTGGCATCCTCCGCTACGACCCACGGCTTTATTGGCCGGCGCTCGCGATGGCGACACTCGGCAACACTCTCGGCGGCATGACTTCGTATCTGATCGGCCGCTTCATCCCGCAAAAAAGGAAGATGAAGGGTTTGCAGCGAGTTCGTCAGTATGGAAGTCCCGTCCTCCTGCTCTCGTGGCTCCCGGTCGTCGGCGATCCGTTGTGCGTCGCCGCGGGGTGGTTGCGCCTCGATCCGTCGCGGTCTGCCGCCTTCATGGCGGCGGGGAAGCTGGCGCGCTATCTGGTCGTGGCATGGACTGCCGCGCGATTTTGAAGGAAGGAGCGCAACCGATCCCCGGCGTTGACGACGAATCGGGGCGGTAAGCGCAAACCAAGCGGCACCTGCGATACGCGTATGCTTCGTCGCGAAATCCGAACACCGTACCGAAGCCCAAAGCTGTATCAATCGCACCGCCGGACAAGTCACCGAATTCCTCTCTCCTTCCTGAAATAATCCACGCGCCATGAAAACCCTCGATGCCTCTCCTACGCTCCGCGATCCCGTCTGCGGCATGACGGTTGACCCCAAGACCGCTGCCGCCAGCAGCCAGTTCCGCAGCGAGACCTTCTATTTCTGCTCGGTGCAATGTCAGCAAAAGTTCGCCGCAAATCCCGCTTCCTTCGCTGACCAGGCTGCGGCCCCTGCGCCCTCTGCGGGCGGGTGCGGATGCGGTAGCGCGCAGCCACCAGCGGAGTCGCAAGACCACGGGCACGAGCAGAAGCCGCCCGCGAAGGTGGAAAGTGGTTGCTGCGGCGGCACTGCGAAAGCCGCGGAAGACTCATGCTGCCAATCCGGCCACGATGGGGAGGCCACAGTGAAGCCGTCAGCCGCAGCGAAATACTTTTGCCCGATGTGTCCCGGCGTGGAGTCGGACAAGCCGGGCACCTGTCCGAAGTGCGGCATGGCTTTGGAACGCAACCCGACGTGGAAGTCGGAAGCGAAAACGATCTACACCTGTCCGATGCACGCGGAGATCGAGCGGGATCAGCCGGGCGATTGCCCGATTTGCGGCATGGCGCTCGAACCGAAGACCGTGACGGCGGAGCCGGAAGACGACGGCGAGCTTCGCGACATGACGCGGCGCTTCTGGATCGGCGGGGCGCTCACGCTGCCGGTGTTCCTGCTCGCGATGGCGCACATGGTGCCCGGTGCGCCACATTGGATGATGGGCGGGGTGTCGCGGTGGACACAGTTCGCACTCTCGACGCCGGTGGTGCTGTGGGCGGGGTGGCCGTTCTTCGTGCGCGGCTGGCGGTCGCTGCTTACGCGGCACTTAAATATGTTCACGCTCATCGCGATGGGCGTCGGCACCGCTTACCTTTACAGCGTCGTCGCGATGCTCGCGCCGAGGTGGTTCCCGGCGTCGATGAACACGATGGGCGGCGTCGGGATCTACTTCGAGGCGGCGGCCGTCATCGTCGTCCTCGTGCTGCTCGGGCAAATGCTTGAACTCCGCGCCCGCAGCCGCACCGGCAGTGCGATCCGCGCGTTGCTGAATCTCGCGCCCGCCACGGCGCGCGTTGTCGAAGGCGATGCGGAACGTGAAGTGCCGCTCGATCAAGTCGCGAAAGGCGCGACCTTGCGCGTGCGGCCTGGCGACAAGATCCCCGTCGATGGCGTGGTGCAGGATGGGAAATCGAACGTCGATGAATCCATGCTCACCGGCGAACCGCTGCCGGTGGAGAAAGCGTCGGGCGACAACGTGACCGGCGGCACGATCAATGGCACGGGCAGCTTCCTCATGCGTGCCGAGCGCGTGGGCAGCGAAACGATGCTCGCGCGGATCGTCCAGATGGTCGCCGAAGCACAGCGCAGCCGCGCGCCGATCCAGGCGCTTGCAGATCGCGTGGCGGGCTACTTTGTGCCGACGGTGCTCGGCGTCGCGGTGGTCACGTTTGCGCTTTGGTTCTTCGTCGGACCCGAGCCGCGTCTCGCCCACGCCATCATCAATGCCGTCGCCGTGCTCATCATCGCTTGCCCGTGCGCGCTCGGCCTCGCGACGCCCATGTCGATCATGGTCGGCGTCGGACGCGGCGCGCAAGTGGGCGTGCTCGTGAAGAGCGCGGAAGCCATCGAGCGACTGGAAAAAGTGAACGTCGTGGTCGTGGATAAGACGGGCACTTTGACCGAAGGCAAACCGCGGCTGGTCGAAGTCCGGCCCGTGACTGGCACGGAGGCGAACGCTTTGCTCACCGCCGCCGCGTCCGTCGAACAGCAGAGCGAACATCCGCTCGCCGCGGCCATCGTCGCCGGCGCGAAAGAACGCGGCCTCAAGCTGCAAGCCGTGCAGGACTTTCAATCCACGACC
>JANLQB010000228.1:0-2587 GCA_031367565.1 Verrucomicrobiota bacterium | reverse complement strand
ACGAGTTCGCGCACGAAGCCCGTCGAGCGATAGCGGCTCACCGCGCAGTCGAAGTGGAAGCGGCGATCCTCGCAATTCGAGCAGGTGAACGTCCCATCGATCGCGCCATCGAACGGCTGCGAACACACCCGGCAAAACGGGGAGTCGATCTTCGCCGCCTTCTCCGCGCACGTCCCGCACAGATGCCGCCCCGCCTTCGTATCCGCGCTGCACAGCGCGCAGTGCGGCGGGAAAAACAGCGACAGCGCCGCGTCAGTAGCGCGACTCAGGATCTTCATCACGCGTCCAAAGCCAGACAAATACCCCGCCCAGCGCCAGCACCGCGACAGGCACCAGCCCGATCTGCAATTCATTCCCCACCCACGGCAGCGCGCTGCCTTCGCGCCGCGTCAGTTTGGAAAAGCTCATCTTCACAAACACGATCCCCGCGTGCAGCCCGATGCTCATCCACAGCGACCGCGTCCGCAGCGTCGCATAACCCAGCACCCAGCCCAGCGTGAAAAGCGTGGTGAAGCCCGCGAGCAAAGTCATCGGCTCGGCGAATTGATGGAACGAATGCGGCAGCAGCGTGAAGCCGCTCAGCCAGCCCACCTGCGCGATTTTGAAACCCTCGTCCGGCTTCAAAAAATGCAGGATCGCGAAAAGCACCGTCACCCACATCAGCGCCGCGTGCGGCAGGAGCGAACGCCGAAACAGCCCAAAGATCGCCCCGCGAAAAAAGCACTCCTCGATCACCGCCACCGTGAAAGCCGAAAGCAGCAACTTTGGCAACGCACCCCACGGCAAAGTTGAACGCCATTCGTAAAATCCGAATTTCGTGTACGCCACCGCCATCAGTCCCACGAGCGCGCCCCCGACCACAAAGCCGGTCATCGCATGAGACCGCCAATACGCATCCGGCCGGAGCCCAAAATCCCGCCGCCCCCCGATCCGCAGCGAGCTCACCGTCGGCCACAGCAGCAGCACCGCCGCCACCAGGATCGCGCGATTGAAATACCGCTGAAACGGCACCTCCCCCAGAAACGTCAGCACCCCGCGCGAAGCCACCGCATTCCCCGCCCAAAAAAGCATCGGAGCCAGCACCGCCCCGAGCAGCACCACCCCCGCGAAATAAGCAATAATCCTAGCAACGTCTTTCAAAGTCCCTCCGCTTCTACGCGGCCACCCGCACCTTGTCGAAACAAGCCTGCGCAGATGCGGAGAAACGGAAAGGAGCGTCGCCGTCGGTGGCTGCCTTGGCGGCACGTTCCGCGAGTTTCGTGAGTTTCGCCTTGTCGGCTCCTTTGCCCCAACGGGGCAACGTCGTTCAGCCCAGGGTTACGAGGCACGAGCTACCCTGGGAACATGATGCAAGGGATTCTTCAACTCCAACGGGGTTGCAGCGCCGTCGCCGTGTTTTGAGCTACCCTTTCAGGGTAGAAAATGCTGGGGGCGCCTGACCCAGGGTAGCCTCGCAGACTCGGCAACCCAGGGCTGATGGATGGAATCCCGTTGGGATTCATTTTTGCGCGCCCTCGACGAGTTGGATTTCCTCGGGGGTGAGGGCGTAGAGGGCAGACACGAATGGCATTAAGTTAAGGCAGGTTTTCAGAGAAAACGCCCCGCAGGCTCGTCCCAAACTGGCCTTAACTTCATGCCATTCAGGGCAGACACCGCCTCACCGATCTCCCGCTCCAGCGCGCTCACGTCCGCCCCGGCGTTATTAATCCGGCAACGTGATCGCTCCGGTCCTTCCGTGGGAAAGTCCTTTATTGGATGGGTGCGATCACATTGCCGGATTAATAACCAAAGCCCTCCGCCCTAGGTGTCCATCAAACCGAGGCAAGCTCAACTGCCAAACGAGAAGGAGCCTTCAGTTTTGAAGTCCGTAAATTGAGTGCTTCAAGGTTGCCATGTCTTTTCGAGTAGGTGGCCGGACGCTAAATCGATTCGAGGAATTTTTCAAAAACCTCATGGCTGCTTTTTAGACCAGACTTTTCGCGCAGCAAGCCGGTTGCGCGGTGGGGTGGGGCGTCGTTTGGGCAGCGATAATCTTTGCCGCGGAGCGGCGGGAGCCGGTATTCTCGGGGAAATGCCACTCGCTCCGCACCAACCATGAATCGCAATACCCACGTTTGGAAATCCACGACTGAAGACGGCGAGAAGCGGGAGGTACGGGCGGAGAAATTTGGAAAACGCTGGCGCATTCAGGCGAAGACGAAAAGCCAGGAGCGGTGGACTTATTACGACGATCCGTTGCTGGAGGATTTGCTTTCGCTGCACGACATCCTGTGGCGGAAATATCAGCGGAAGCATTTGTCGTGGGAGGATTTCGAGGCGGTGGGGCAACTGATCCGCGATCGGGGTTGTGAAGTGCCGGTCTATGAATGATCGCGCGGCGCTGATCGCCGCGGACAAGGCGCACGGGTGGCATCCTTTCACGCAGATGCGCGACTGGTGCGCGCCGGAGCATGAGCCGCTGGTGCTCGTTTCAGGTGAAGGGGCGATGCTGCGCGATAGCGAGGGGCGCGAATATATCGACGGGAATTCCTCGATCTGGACGAACCTGCACGGGCATCGGCATCCGAAGATCGACGCGGCGATCCGC
>JANLQB010000195.1:0-2016 GCA_031367565.1 Verrucomicrobiota bacterium | reverse complement strand
CGCCAATTCGCTGGGTGTCGGACAACTGTGGTATCCGCGACTGCACGCCGATCCGTGGTATCGGTTGCGGACGTTTGACCGGTATTGGGAATGGCGGCGCGGCGTGCTGTCGAACACGGCATTCGCCGCGCGCGTGGATGCTGAGGTGGGTGCGCTGTGCAACGGTGGAGATTCCGCGCTGGTGACTGCGACTTCACCGACTTCGATCCAAAGTCCCGCCGCGCGGCATTTCCGAAAGTATGTGGCAGGCTATGCCGGAATGGGGACGAATTTGCTCGGCGGCGACTATTGGCCGAACCCGCCGGGCTTTGCGACGCGGACGACTTACAAATCCGAGATCGACTATCTAAAGACCTGGATGACGACGCGCCTGACCTGGATGGATAACCAGTTTTTCAGCGGCACCAGCATCTACCGTCCACCAAACATGAGTTCTTACGGAGGTTCCGTGGCCGCAGGCTCGCTGCTAACCCTTAGTCCTTACACCGGAACCGCACCCTCGGGATTCACTTATGCGACGGGCACGATCTATTACACGACGAATGGCACTGATCCACGCGGTGCGGGAGGGGCGCCGGCGGGCATCGCTTACACGGGCGCGCTGGTGCTGAACACTTCGCAGACCGTCAAGGCGCGGCTTTACAATGGTGGAAATTGGTCACCCGTTTCCACCGCCGCCTTCATCGTGAATGCGGTCCCGGCGAGCGCCGCTAATCTCGTTGTGTCTGAGTTGATGTACAATCCCATTAACGCGACCAATGCAGAAATGGCGGCGGGTTATTCGACCAACGACTTCGAGTATATCGAGCTGCTCAACGTGAGCACTAACAACGTCGATCTCAGTAACGTCGCTTTTACCGGAGGTGTGCTTTTCAACTTTGGAACTGCCAATCCCATATTGCTCACGGTGCCGCCCGGCGGTCGTGTCGTCGTAGTTGGATACAGCAATGCCTTCCTCTCGCGCTACGGAAACAACCCGGCTGTGAAAATCGCCGGTGCGTTCAGTGGCAGCTTTTCCAATGGTGGAGAGCAGATCACCCTGGTCGGAGCGACCGGGGCGACGATCGCGCAATTCTCCTACGGCGACACCGAGCCGTGGCCCGTGGATGCGCATGGCGGCGTGTATAACAACGCGGCTCCACCGCAACTGATCGGTGGGGGCTACAGTCTCGTCCTGAACAATCCGGCGGCAGGTATCGACTACAACAATGGGGCCAACTGGCGGTCGAGCGCACAAGTCGGCGGCACGCCCGGCCTCGCGAATGGCAGTGCCTTCGCCGGGCAGGCGAACGGCGACACCGATGGGGATGGCGTGAAAGACTTCTTCGAGTATGCGACTGGCTCGAACCTCAACAATCCTACCTCGCTCAACCTTCCCGTCGTGACGGTCGCACCCTTTTCACTGCTGATCGGCACGGACACCTATCTGCGGATCGACTACCTCCGCAACCTCGCGGCGGACGGGGTGAACTACACGGTGCAGCTCAGTGAAAACCTGGCTTCGTGGGCGAGCGACACGAGTGCCGTGACCTATGTGAGCACGCGCAACAACGGCGACGGCACGGCTACCGTGACGTTCCGAAGCACCCTGCCCATTTCATCCGTCCTGCCCCAGTGCTTCTTGCGTCTGCTCGTCTCGCCGTAAGGACGCGACGCGCTGAAATCGGCAACGGCTGTTCTTGCCCGCGGAGTTTTCACCCGCTCCAATCACGCCATGCCCGACCCACTCGCTGCGCTGCTCCAGCTTTCGCATGATCTTGGAAGAGAAGATCGTCCGTTTGCGATTTTGGGTGAGGGGAATACTTCCGCGCAATTGGAAGGGCGGCGCTTGGCGGTGAAGGCGAGCGGGTGTGCGCTCGGCACGCTGACGGCGGGTGATTTGACGGTGTGCGATCAGGAGAAGTTGCTCGCGCTTTTTGATGCGCAGGCGCTCGATGAGGAGGGAATGGAAACGGCGTTGCTCGCGGCGCGGGTCGATCCGGCGGCGAAGCGGCCGAGCATCGAAGCGCTCTTTCA
>JANLQB010000194.1:0-2592 GCA_031367565.1 Verrucomicrobiota bacterium | reverse complement strand
TCCGATGATGATCTTTCCATCCGACTGCACAGTTGTGCTTGAAACACTGTAGCCGTTGGCATCGGGATTGAAACCTGTATCCAGCGTGCCGTCGGCATTGAGCCGCGCGACGCGATTGCGCGTCACGCCGCCCACGGCGGTGAAGACACCACCGAAGATGATCTTTCCGTCTGGCTGCAATGCTACATCGTAGACAATCCCGTTCGCATCGGGATTGAAACTCGCATCCAGCGTGCCGTCGGCATTAAGGCGTGCGATGTAGTTGCGCGCCACCGCACCCACTGCTGTAAAGGCACCCCCGATGATTACCTTGCCATCTGCCTGCACCGCCACGCTATTGACGACGTTGTTCGCAATGGGATTAAAGCCCGCGTCGAGCGTCCCGTCGGCATTGACCCGCGCGATGCGGTTGTGCGCAGTCCCGCCCACCGTGTTGAAATCTCCTCCGATGATGATCTTTCCATCCGTCTGCACCGTTGTGCTTGAAACATAGCCGTTTACATTCGGATTAAACTGCTTGTCCACTTCTCCCGGAGCAGCATTCGTCGGATGAGTAAAGGCCGCGAGTGCGGCGCAGATAAGCTGGATGAAGAGGCGGTTGATTTTCATGTTCTGGTTCTCCGGTTTGGGGGCAGTGCATCGCCTCCGGTGGTGGGGGAAGACATTGCCACTCTTCCACCTGAAAGAAAGCATCCGTCGGACCTCCTTGGAAACCGGTGGATGGCCGTGAATTCGTGTGACGGCTTGCACCGCCGGAAGCGGTTTCGATCGTAGCCGAACGCCCTCGCGCAGACGTGCGCGAGCGGCTGTGCAATGGACTTGTCGCGGCTTCGCGCGGCGGCGATGCTGGCAACCGAGATGAACGTGACCAAGCGACGGCCCGGACGCCCTTCTATTCGGACGCGAGCAATCAACGATGTGATTTGCGAGCGCATTTCCTGCGGGGAATCGCTCCGCTCAATCTGCGCTAGGGCGTGCTCACACTAATTCGCACCCAGGTAAAAAGCTGAAAATGTGGGGTCATCCAAAGAGTGTTTGAGGAACTGCAACGTGCTTAGATGGTGAGAATTAAAGTGGAGGCAGTGTCGCTATTTTATTTCTTTCGCGCATTTCCCGCGGCGAAGTCCTTGCCCTTTCGGGGGCGAAGCTCCAGAAAGTCGCCCCGTTCAAAAACCAAACCGAAAAATCACCCATGAAAAACAAAGGAATGAACGAGGCGCAGTTCCTCTTGCTGCTGCAAAAAGTGCTGCCGAAAGCGACGAAAGATCCGCATCTGGCCAGCTCGATTTACGAGGAGGTGGCGAAGGAATTTCACCTCGCGCGAAGCATCGAATCGTTCGAGAAATTTTGCGAGACGGGCGCGCTGCCGGATACCGAGGCGGCGACAGTGGCCGACTTGCAGAACGAACTGAGCGCGAAATTTGGCGAGGCGAATGTGGCGATCACTCCCGATGAAAATGGCACGGGCGTCGCGGTGGAAATCGCGCTGCCCGACCGCACCTTGAGCAGCCGGGTGAAAGTGGATGCGTCGGTGGCCGAGGAAGAGGTGAAAGTTCCGTTTGTTCCTTTTCCGGTGTCGCTCCCGCAAGACCCGGAACTGGTGTGGCTGCTGGCGCGGCGCGAGGATCTCGGCCCGGATGAAGGCGTGCGCGCTTTGGAGAAAATCGAGGAGGAATTCTGGGCGACCAAAAAGGGTCAGCAACTTCAGCGCGACGGGGTGGAGAAAACTTTTGCCGAATTCATCACGCACGTTCCCGCCGCGGCGCTGACGGAGAGCGGGCTGAAGCGGCACTACAAAGATCCCGAGACGCTGAAGGCGCTGCGTTTGTCACCAGTGCTGAACGCGCCCGAGTTGGTCGGTGCGGGCGTGTAGCGGCGGGTTCCGTGGACACCGAAAAAGCGGTTCTGTAAACGTCGGACATTGAGACTCATCGCTCCATCGAAGGCCGAAACCGTTCTGATGGAGCCTTTTCGTGGGCTCCCATTGGAGTGCATTCACGTTTCGAAGACCCCGGAGGCGATTGAGCAGGCTGGCCGGGAGATTATGGCGGCGGGGCTCGCCGGATTCGATACGGAATCGAAACCCACGTTTAACATTGGCGAGAAAAGCAGCGGCCCTCACGTCGTTCAGTTTGCGCTGCGGGATAAAGCGTTCATTTTTCAACTCCATCTGCCGAAATGCCGGAGTGTTGTCTCGGACCTACTTCAATCCGAGCGGGTGCAAAAGGTCGGGTTCGGATTGAAGAACGACCGCGGGCAGATCCAATCCAGACTCGGCGTCCCTCTCCGAGCCGTTCTCGATCTCGACCAAATCTTTCGCAAACAGGGTTACAACCGGCAAATCGGCGTTCGTGCTGCCGTCGGCGCGGTGTTCAAGGAGAGCTTCCCCAAGTCGAAGCGCGTCACCACCAGCAACTGGGCTGCGGCCGACCTCACCCCGAGGCAACTGCTCTACGCTGCCAACGATGCCTTCGCGGCGCTTCGAGTTATGGAAGCTCTCAAGCTGAGCGGCGAAATCTCTTGAACGCTATTCCGCTCAATCGGCGGCTTCTCGTGTGATCAATTCGCGGCGAGTATCGCTTGCGCGGCAGC
>JANLQB010000403.1:0-10385 GCA_031367565.1 Verrucomicrobiota bacterium | reverse complement strand
CATGCTGCCGAACGTGCGGACACGCTCGGGATCGATGGGATTTACAAAGGCACGATGGGCATGCAGCTCGATGTGCAGAAGGGGAAGGAGTTCAAAGCGCCCGCGCAACTCGTGCTGATGCCTGCGGGCGATGAGGCGCTGCTGAGCGCGCAGCATCCGACGGGCGTGGTCGTGGCGGTGATGCGCGGGGAGATTCGGGGGCGGACTTTTTTTGGGGAATCGAAGGGGCGCGAGGATTTTGGCGGGTTTCAGTTTGGGATGAGTTGGGACATCGTATTCGACGCGAAGGCGGGGACGGCGGTGGTTCACGGGAAGCCAAAGAACAAGCCGAAGTGGGCTTTTGATGACGACTTCAAATACACCTTCCGCAAAGTGTCCGGCAAAACACCCAAATCGCTCCCAAAGAAATGAAACGCGCCTGCTCACTCGTCCTCATCGCAGCACTGCTCGCGGGTTGCGACACCGTCACTCCGCCCGCCGACAATCTCGATCGCGCCGCACTCGAAGCCAGCCGCGATGGCTCGCTCGCGAACTATGACAACTCTGGTCGCGGTCACGCGGGGATCAATGCCGCGGGGA
Source organism: Verrucomicrobiota bacterium (assembly GCA_031367565.1). Classification (GTDB taxonomy): domain Bacteria; phylum Verrucomicrobiota; class Verrucomicrobiia; order Chthoniobacterales; family Chthoniobacteraceae; genus JANLQB01. The sequence goes on along the minus strand of JANLQB010000403.1, from coordinate 9,806 downwards.
AGGTCACGGAGCGCTATTACTGGGTCGCAAAATACGCGGCGACGCCGGTGCAGCGCGCAGTCGCGGTGGAACGCGGGCGGGCGGCGGTGCAGAAGATGGCGAAACGTCACGAGAAGCCGAAGTCGCGCTACATCGCGGTGAAAACGAAAGGCGACGCGCGCGCGAAGACCGCGACGAACGTGATGATTTTCGACACGCAATCCGAAAGCATCATCGGCAACGCGGTCTATGATTTGAACGAGCGCCCGCCCGGCGGACAACCGATTCGCTTCGAGACGTATTCGGCGTCATATTTCCCCGAGTAAGAAAATCCCTATGATCCAAGACCGAATCGCCAAGATCGAAACCACGCTCCAGAACGCGGAGAACCTTTCCCCGGAAACGAAACAGGAGCTACTGGCATTGCTCGCTGAGCTGAAGACGGAAGTCGCCCCGCTCATCGAGACGCACGGAGAGCATGCGGCCAGCATCGCACGCTTTACCGACGAATCGTTTCACGAAGCCACGCGCACGGAGCGCAATTCGGAGCAGACCGCCGCCGCGCTCACCGGCCTCAGCGAATCGGTGCAGGGCTTCGAGGCCTCGCATCCGCGACTCGTGCAAATCGTGGATCGCATCGCGCTCACGCTTTCCAACATGGGCATCTAAACGGCGCGCAGAATCCGCGTGCCAAGCGCAGTCGCGTCCGCCTAGTTTCCCCGCCCATGGAAATCATCCCCATCGAAGTTTTTGGCGTCCACGTCGATGTGCCATTCCTGACGCCGCTCGGCTTTTCCCAGTCGAAGCTCGAAGAATTCGGCGCGAGCCTCTGCGACAGCGTTCACGGCATCAATCTGCGCCCCGACCAGATCCGCATGAAGCGCTGGGATGATCTTTTTGGTTACGAGATGTCGGCGTGTTTCTTCGGCGACAACGGCACGCTCACCCGCACCGCCGATCGCGTAAAACTCGGCATCCGCAACGCGCGCACGGCCGGCGATTGGAACGTCATCCTGCAGACGCTCACGCACTTTTACACGATCATGGACTTCAATCCGAAGACCATCACCACGCTCTCCGCGCACGTCCACGCGCGCTTCCCATCGGTGGAAGAGCGCGACCAGTGGATCGGCCAGTTTTCACACAACGCGCTGCTCACGAAAGCCGCCGCGCTCGGCTACGTGCGCATCTTCGATTGGGAAAAAGACATCCGCGTTTTAGTCGAGCCATCGAACGTGGTGCCGGACGCGGTGTTCTGCGGCTGGGACACGCAGTTTCACAATCATCAGGAGTGGGATTCGTTCCTCGGCTCGCTGCCGACGATGATGGAAAACGCGGCGAACTTGTTTGAGTTGGGCTTCGAGCCTTTCAAAGAAAAAGTCTGACGCGGGAGCGCGGGGCCGGTCGTGGGGGTGATTTTCATTTGGCGGGCGGGGTCTTTGGAAGTTGAGCCCCGCGCAGCGGCGTTGCCGGCGGCGCTAAAGGTTCAACGTCCAACGCTCAACTTCCCGTTCAAAGACTCACGGCATCTCCACGACGGCTTTGATCACACCCGATTCCGGCTTCAGCCACGTCGGGAAAACTTCGATCATGTCGTCGAACTTCGCGTGATGGGTGATCCACGGGCGCGTGTCGATTTTACCGTCTTCGATCAGGGTAATGATGCGCGTGAAATCTCCCGGTAGCGCATTTCGCGAAGCCATGATCGTGACCTCGCGGCGATGCAGGATCGGCGCGTGGAGAAAGCTGACTTCCTGCTGCGTGATGCCGACGTAAACGAGCCGTGCGGCATACGCACAATAAGCGAGAGCGCCAGCCATCGACTTGTGACTGCCCGTCGCGTCCACGACCACATCGGCGAGCTGGCCGCTCGTGATTTTTCCCAGCTCTTCCAACGCCACCGCATCGCCGCCAGGCGCGAGCAGGATCGTATCCGGCACGCCCATTTTTTCCCGCACAAAGGCGAGCCGCGCCGCGTTCATATCCATCACGATCGTCCGCGCGCCGCTCAGCCGCGCGAACTCGATCACCGACAATCCAATCGGCCCCGCGCCGATCACGAGGACATGCTCGCCGGGCTGCGGCGCGCCGCGATGCACCGCGTGGCAGCCGATCGCGAGCGTCTCCACGAGCGCGAGCTGGTCGTAGGAAAGCGTGCGCGAGAGGTGCAGCTTTCGCGCGGGAAGAAGGAAGCGTTCGCACAGGCCGCCGTCGCACATCACGCCGAGCGTCTTGTTCGTCTCGCAGCAATTCGTATGGCCGCGCCGACACGAGTAACACTTCTGGCAATTGATGTACGGCTCGACGGAACACCGATCGCCCGCCTGCACATTCGTCACACCGTCGCCGATCGCGATCACTTCCACACCGAGTTCGTGCCCCGGAATCCGCGGATAGCTGAAGAACGGCATTTTCCCCAAATACCCGCCGTAATCCGTCCCACAGATGCCGATCCGGTGAATGCGGACGAGCGCTTCACCCGGTGCGGGCGCAGCCGGTTCAGGAATTTCGAGATAGCGGAATTGTTGTGGCTGATCGAGCGAGATGGCTTTCATCGGACAAGGCGACGAACTACCGGAAGCGCACGATCACGGCGACTGCTTTCCTCGGAAGCGCGCGAGATTTTTCCCGCTACGGCCCCGTCATTTTCAAATGGAATTGCCGCTGGCCAGGCTCGGTGATGGCATTCGCATCGCGCACTTTCCAGAGATTGAATCCATTCGGCGTACTGATCGGTCCGCTCACTAGCACGATGTTCGCGGCACCATTGAGCCAGTTCACGAGGTTGCTGGTGATCTCGGGCGTGGCGATGATGTCGATGGCTCCGGCGTTGAGGCGGTATTGGAACGTGAGATAGTTCGCACTGCTGACGATTTCGATCTGGGCGGCGGGTAGTTGTGGCGCGCTATCGGGATAGGTAGGGACGAGGCCGAGCGCGTATTCCGCGTAGTTCGAGAGGCCGTCGCGATCGAAATCTACGAGCGGGCCGGAGATGGCGGCATTGGCGGCGTCGATCGAATTAAAGACGAGCTGTTTCCACACGGTGTAACTCATCGAGCGCACCACACCGCCGGGCATTCCGCCGGGCTGCGCGGAGGTGGTCCAGTTTGCGGGGTTGTTGTGATCCGGCGCGCTGGTGGGATTTACGAGCATGAGCGACGGGCCGTATCCGTCAGCAGTCTTGGGCCAGGGCGCGGAGTCGTGGTAAATGAACGACTGCACGTTGACGGGCACGCCGTTGGTGAGTTGCAGCGCGAGCTGCTCGCCGTTGTTGTCGAGCCCGCCCGCGTATTCACCCGCGAGCAACGCATCGTACGCCGCTCCGTACCGCGCGCGGAAGGCATCGCGATTTTTCACCACGAGCACGGATGCGCCGGGATTGATCGCGAGGACCGCGCCGGTCGCGAAGGAAAACGTGATGCCCGTGGTGAACTCCAGATTGCGCAGATCGAGCGGGGTGGCGGCGATATTCGTGAGGCGGATAAATTCGAAGTCGTCCGCGTTCTTGTAAGTCGCTGCCTGCTCGGCGGCGGTCGGTTCCGGCGGATGATACATGATCTCGGAAATCACCATCTTGCCAGTTGTAGGCTGCGCCGCCGCAGGCGAGAAAAACGCGCCGGTCAACGCGCTCCATTCGCCGTTCCCGTTTTTGATGCGGGAGCGAATGGTGACGAGGGTGTTTAAAGTCACCGGACCGCTGTAGATCAGAGCGGTCGGGGAGACGGCTCCGCCGGGAAGTCGGGGATCGGTGCCATCCATGGTGTAGTAGATGATACTGTTAGCGGGCGCGGTGCTGGTGATGACTAGTTGGTATCCCGCAGCCACATTTCCACCGAACTGGCTGAAGGCCGGTGGTAGCGTGGCGGGCCACAGACCTTTATTAGAAAATGAACCCGTGCTCGATCCGAAAAGATACGGGCGGCGTCCCGTCGTCTGATTCACATGGGCGGTGTACCAGCTTTCATCGATCGTCTGGCTTGCGATGTAGGTCAGCAGTGGCTGCACCTGGGCCTTGAAGGTGTCCTTCAATTGCTGAAAATGATTGGTCGTCCCGCGATCATCCAGCACGCCTTTATTGAAGAAGTGTTTATTGATGCGATCCGCGCAGAGCAGCTTGAACTCTGGACTCGCATACAGGCGCTTGAAAATATCCCCGCACTCGGTGCTCGAGTTTAGGAGCTTGTCGTCGATCGTGTTGTATTGCACGGCCTGGCCGAAGCGCCCAAATGCGCCTTCCAGATCCCACTCTACCATCCGGTAGCGGCCCGACGCCACACGCTCGCGAGCGGCGGCCCAGTTGTTATTAGGCCAGTCGTTGTTGTTCACATAGATATTGTGCAGAAAGTAGTCCGCGACGTTCGTAACATCGAGGTAGGCCTGCAGGGCTTGGTAGTTGGCGAGCGTCGTCTGGTTCAGATTCAGCGCGGCCTGCATGGAATTCCAGAACGTCACATCGCCATCCACCTGGTCGCCGATATAGCGCACGTCGAATTCATAGTTGGTCCGGTAGTGCGACTGGAACGTTTCGTTCCGCAGCCGCTCCGTCGTGTTAAACATGCCTTTGAAAGAGCCATTGATATAAAGCGTGTTGATCGTCCCCGTCGGCTGCACCCAACCCATGTCGCGATAAAGCCGTCGCGAAACTTCGTCGATGATGAACGGATTCAGAATATCGTTTTTTCCCGCCCGGATGCGCAGCCGCGCATAGTTACTCACTTCGTTGTCAGGGATTAGATTCGTGTCCTTCACATCCGAGTTCCCGTAGTCCCCACGCCAGTAGAGATTGAAAGATGGCTTCTGCGTATGATCGCTCGTCCACGGCGAGAGCGCGGTCTGGGTCAATTGCAGAAGCGGACGCGAATATGGGCTCGAAGAAATCCGCACGCCCACATCTTCGCGCCAGCCATCGCGACCATCTGGATAGTACCACTCCGCACTGATCGGACGTTCGTAAGAATCACCACGGCCGAGCGGGATATTGTAGGAGTTCGGCCCATTCCCTACCCAACTTCCGGGATAGGTGCCTCCATTGATCGCCATGATCCCCATCGGCAGGAAAAGCGAACGCCCGGCATCCCCGCTGAAAAATAACGCAGGCACCGTTTTCAAGGCCGCCGCCGCATCCAGCAGATAAGTGTGCGTCTTGATCCTCGAATCAATCCGCCCGGCGAGAAAGGCGCGGGCACGAAATAACAACGCCGTCTTGTGATCGACGGGCGGCGTGAGCGTGATCGGTCCGGAATACACCGTGCCATTCGTCTCCGTCGGCTCACTCCCGTCCGTGGTAAATCGGATCGTCGCGCCCGCCGTCGTCGTGCTCATCCGCAGCGTCTGCGTTCCGGTGTAAAATCCACCGGGGAAATTCGTGATGCCGTCCGCGGCGAAAAAATCCGGCGTCTTCACGCGATCTGCGGAAAAATTCCCCGCATTCGCCGCGCCGGGTGTCGCCGTATCGCTAAATCCATACACCGCCGAACCCACCGGATCGCGGCCCCAAGTGTGAAACGAATCTTGGTCCGGCACCCCCGCCACTTCGCTCTGGAGCACACCCCCCGCATTGTAGAGCGCGAGGTATTCGCCCGACGCGGAGAGCGTGAAATTCGAGTGCAAATACGTCGCCGTCCCGTTCGCCTCGTTCCGGTTATCGCACATCACGATCAAGTAGCCATTTGCCGGGATCGTCGTGCCGGCCGGGAATTTCCACTTGGTCGGCAGCACGCTGTCATTCGTCAGCGACCAGGCCGCCAGATCGACCGCCAACGCGCCCAGATTCCGCAGCTCCACCCAATCCTGAAACTGCTGCGGATTGCTGTAGTCGCCTTCCTCGCCGGGCGGCGGCGCAAAGTTCGCCGTGATCAACGCCGGATCGTAAAGCCCGCCACTCGGCTCCGCGATTCCCACGAAATATCTCCACGCCCCGCCCAGCGCGCCAGCCGGAATCAGCGTCACACTCGCCGTCGGATCTGGGCCCGTGTAGTTGACCTCGAAATTGTCGATCGACAACGTCCCCCCCGACCCTGCTGCCGCCGTCGTCTTGCTAAAAGCGGGCACAAACGCGATCGACGTATTCCCGTTCAAATAATCCATAAACCGCTGCTGATTCGCCCCCGTCCCGAACGTTACCTGGTACGACCGCCAGCGCAGCAGCACCGGATCATCGACCGAGATCACATCGCCCAGCGCCGCGAGGCCCGGCCCGACGAACGTGATTTGGAAAGTCGTCGTCCCCGCCGTATTCAGCGCCGCCCGGAACGCCTCCACATTTCCCGCCGCACCGAATTCGCGAGTCACCGTTTGCCACGCTCCGGTGCCCGTCAGCATCCCGAGATTTGCGCGGTTCGCCGTCGATCCGCCCGTCGGCTCGGCATACATTTCGACCGTCACTCCTGCCGGGATTTTCACGCCGACTTGGAGCGCGATGTCCGATAAATCCGCGACCGTAATGCTGCCTGCCGTCCAGTTAAAAACCTTGAATCCCGGCAGGCTAAAACCCCACGGCCCGCCGGTCTCCGCCGCATCCGTCGTCTCGCAACGGAGAAATCCCGTCGAGCCGCTGTTCCCGGCAGCCGCCGTCCCATCCTCGATCACCCGGAACGCAAATCCCCGGAGCGCCGGATCGCTATTCAGCGTTACCGCCGCGAGCGGAGTTCCGTTCGAGGAATCAACCGCCGCGCCCGCGCTATCGATCGTCCGGGTGCGCGACGCGCCCGACGCGCTGCCGTAGGTAATCGCCGGCGCCTCCTCCACCTGCGCGCCAGCCGGTTCAAAATAAACATTCACGTTATCGAGCTGCACGGCCTCACCGTTCAAAAAACTTCCCCCCGCATAGAGCCCCGTCATTTTCATCACTTTGGAAAAAGTCTGATTCAGCTTTGTCCGCAGCGCGGGCGAATTCGGGATGTCGCTCAGCGATGCCGAATAAGTCTCCCAACCGCCCGTGCCCACGAACGTCCCGAGATTGGCCCGATCCACGGCCGTCCCTCCGCTGCTCGCTTCGAGGTGAAATGATTGCGTCCGCCCGGCCGGCATTTTCCACCGAAAGTTAAACCGCGTCCGCTGAAAATTTGCCGCCGTCACCGATCCCGCCGCCCATTCCGGCACCGTCAATGACTTGATGCTAAAACCCAGCGAATCCACCACGGCAGGCCAAGTCGTGAAGACCCAGGAAAAAATCCCCGTCGAAGCCCCCGGCCCCGCGCCTGCCGTGTTGTCCTCTTTCACCTGCACTATTCCGCTGCGCACACCGGGCCCGATCGTGAATTCATAAAGACCAATATTGATCCCCGAGCCGCCAAGAATCGTCGATTTTATCCCAGCCGCATCGATCGACTGCCCGTAAAATCCGCCCGCCGCCGCCGCCCAATCGTAATCCGGCGTCCCGCCCAGCGGGAGCCCGATCACGGGAAAGCCGTCAATGCTGCTCGCCGCCACGTCCACCGCCGGATCGACTCGAAGGGCAAACTGCACATCACCCGTCGTCCGGTATCGAAATTTCAACGTCGTGCCCGCCAGCGCTGGCGCATTCACCTCTCCCACGCCCCAGGCACCCGCCATGGAAACCGGCGGCGCATGGATCGCCACCCCGCGATTCGTCCCCGATTGGGTGATCGCGTATCGCATTCCTCCCGAACCGCCGACTCCGGCACCCTGCTCTTCCGCCGAGACGATTTGGAGACTCGTCCACGTATTATCGCTGGTCGGGTTCGCCGCGATCGCGAGCCAGCCACCCGCCGGCGGCGCGCCCGCGGTCACATTTGTCACCGTGCCCGTCGTGTTCGTGTGCGTCATGGAAGCGCCGTTCGCATTGGCAAAATCATAGAGCGCATTCGTCAGCGTCACGCTCTGCGTCGAAGTGATGAGCCGCAGACCCGCATTCAGGCGAAAGTTCGTATCGACCTTGTAATTGTGCGCCTGGATCGAGAGCACATTGTTCCCCGAGACGAGCAACGTATTCGCCGCCGCCAGCGTGTATTCGACCGGCCCCGAACCCGTCGCCGCATTGTAGGCCACCTGCGACACAAACATGAAGTGATTCGCCGGACCGCAATTCGCCCGCGCCACTTCCACGCCATTGATGTACGCGATGAAGCCATCGTCCACATCGACCTGGAGAACCAACGGCGTCGTGAGCGCAGCCTGCGACGGAGTGACCGCGAAGGTTTTTCGCAGATAGAGAGACGGCGTCTTGTTCAGCATCGCCGATTGCAAATTGGTATTCACCGTCGAGCCCCAGCCCGCCGGCAGATTCCCGCTCGCCCACGGAGTTGCATTGAAATTCGACGCGTTCCAGGGAATCCCAGAACCGAGCTTCGGGGAACCGCTCGCACTCCACTGGAGATTCCGATCGCTCGCCGCGCCGGACACTTCATTGATGACAACCTGCCCCCTGGCACACGAGAGCAGGGCAGTGAAGAGGATGGCGGATAAAATTCGAGTCATGTTTGGGGACGGAAAGCCGGAGTCCGGCAGGGTTCGATGAAAAAGATTATCGCCGCAAAAGAGGCAAATGCAATTAAGGCAACGATCCGCGCGCCCGCCTTTTCAAAGGCCCGAACGCCTCTTATACTCGCGCACGCCCATGTTCCCATCGCTCGCCCTCCGCATCCTCCGCACCACCGATCCGCGACTGCTCGGGAAATTCATGTGGAATTTCGGCGTGAAGGGGCTGCTCTCCGTCGAGAAATTTAAATCGCGGATCAAGCGCGGCGAATACTTTCCGCCGTTCCTTTACCTTTCCATTCTGAACTCCTGCAACCTGCGCTGCCAGGGCTGCTGGGTCGATGTCGAGGCCGAGCGCACGCAGATCGACCTCGAAACGCTCAACCGCACAATCACCGACGCAAAAGCGCATGGGAACTCGTTCTTCGGCATCCTCGGCGGCGAGCCCTTCATGCACCCGGAGCTGCTCGACCTCCTCGCCGCGCACCCGGACGCCTACTTCCAAGTCTTCACCAACGGCCAGTTCATCACCGACAAAATCGCAAAGCAGCTCCGCCAGATCGGCAACGCAACGCCGCTCATTTCCATCGAGGGCCGCGAGATCGTGAGCGACGAGCGCCGCGGAAAAAAGGAGGTCTTCGCCCGGACTCTGCGCGGCCTCGAAGCGTGCCTGCGCGAGCGCATCCTCACGGGCGTCGCGACGAGCGTCTGCAAGACCAACATCGACGACCTCTGCACGGAATCTTGGTTGCGCGAACTCATCGCGCGCGGCGTCCACTATTGCTGGTTTCACACCTATCGGCCCGTCGGGCCGAAGATGAATTCCGAACTCGCGCTCACGCCCGAGCAGCTCGTCCGCGTCCGCCGTTTCGTGGTGGAAATGCGCGCCAAAGTCCCGATCGCCATCATCGACGCCTACTACGACGGCGAAGGCAAAGCGCTCTGCCCGATGAGCACTGGCATCTCCCATCACGTCAACCCGCGCGGCGACATCGAGCCGTGCCCGATCATCCAGTTCGCCACCGAAAACATCCGCGACGAACGCGGCATCTTCGCCACCATGCGCGACTCGAAATTTCTCAAAGACTTCCGCGAACTCAGCGCCCATCACACGCGCGGCTGCGTCGTGATGGAACGCCCCGACTTGGTGAAAGAACTCGTCATCAAACACGGCGCGCGCGACACGACGATGCGCGGCACCGCGATGGCCGAACTCGACGCGATGACGCCCCGCTTTTCCCAATGGCTCCCCGGCCAGGAAATCCCCGAGCAACACTGGATGTATCGCTGGTCGAAAAAGTATTGGTTCAACGACTTCAACGCCTACGCCGAAGTCGCCCACGACGCCGAAGCCAAAGCCCGCGCCCTCCAGCAGCAGCTCGCTTAAA
>JANLQB010000402.1:0-1592 GCA_031367565.1 Verrucomicrobiota bacterium | reverse complement strand
TGGCTGGAGACGCATTGCGTTCCGAAATCGCGCAGGCGGAAAACCACGTGATCGCCGCGATCTTCGCAGACGAGGTGCATCGGCTCGTCTTCCTTGTGGCAATACGCGTAGCGGATGACGTTCGTGCAGGCTTCATCGACGCCGAGGACCATCAGGTCTTTTTCCGTGGTGGGAAGGGCGATGGGTTCGAGAAACTGGCGCACGAAATCGCGGACGAGGCAGAGATTTCCCGGATGGCTGGCGAATTCGAGTTCGCGTTTCATTGGAGGCCGAGGACGAGGATGGTCAGGTCGTCGTGCGGAGCGGCATCCTTTCGATGCGCCGCTTCTCCACGCTCCAGCGCGGCCACGATGTCTGCGGTTCGGGGCAGGTCTTCATTCAGTAAAAGTTGTACACCTTCGAGATCGAGCGGGATCTTTTGGGCGTTGAAAGATTCCGTCAGACCATCGGTGAAAAAGACGAGTCGCTCGCCGGGTTCGAGCGCGAGCTGATGCGAGCGGCCCGGGATTTCCGGGATGATACCGAGCGGCGGGGCCGAAGGCATCACTTCCTCGTGCGCGCCGCCGCCCGCCCGCACACGGAGCGGCGAAGGATGTCCCGCGCTCGCCAGCTCCACGTGTCGCAGCGAGGGCACGATACGCCCGACGATCGCGGTCACAAACATCCCGCGAATCGTGTGGCCGCACAGCGTTTCATTCCAGCGCGCGAGCACCGTCATCGGCGAAATGCCGGGCATCAAAATGAGCCGCAGGATGCTCAGCGCCTGCGCCATCAGCAGCGCGGCGGGCGTGCCTTTTCCCGAGACATCGCCGATCACAAAATAAAACTCGTCCGGCCCGAGCGCGATCACGTCGTAAAAATCCCCGCCCACATTCAGCGCGGGCCGGTAGCTGGCTGCGAAACTGATCTCGGGACGCTGCGGCAGATTTTGCGGGAGGAAACTTTTCTGAATATCCCGCGCGATCGCCGACTCCTGCGCCGTGCGCTGCTCCTCGTGCTGACGCTTGATCGCGCGCAGTTTGTCGATCGCCGTCGCCGCGAGCGTGCCGTACGCGGTGAAGGCTTCGAGATCCGAAAGATCGAACTGCTCGCGCTCAAGCGGATTCAGGATTTGCAGCACGCCGATATCGACATCGTTGCGGGTGAGGGGAACGCACAGGATCGAGCGCGTGCGATAGCCAGTCTGCCGATCCGCATCGCGGTAAAAGCGCGGGTCTTCATACGCATCCGGCACGAGCTGCGGCATGCGCCTTTCCAGCACCCAGCCCGAGATGCCCTGCCCGCGCGGGACGATGATCCGCGTCCTCGGCCAATCATCCGCGCCACTCGCGTTTGCGAGTTCCAGATCGCCATCCGCATTCACGAGAAAAAGCGAAGCCGCCTGCACTTTGAAAACGCGCCGCGCCACATCGAGGATCGCCGGCATCAGCTCCGCCGAGTCGGTGATTCCATTGATCAGCGCGCTCACTTCCACCAGCCCCTTGTAAACGTGGAGCAGCTTTTCGAGGCGTTCGGCTTCAGGATTCATGCAGGCGAGGGGAGTGCATTAGCGCGGGAGGGTGAGCGCTCCAATGACAAAACGAAGACGCCTC
>JANLQB010000147.1:0-1539 GCA_031367565.1 Verrucomicrobiota bacterium | reverse complement strand
GATGCTCAGGATGGAAGCCTGCGTGATGATGCCGCCGCGATGCGCTTCCGGCGGCGCGGGCACGCGGCGGATCGCGTCGCCTTTTACGCCGTCGATGCCGTAGAAACGCGCGAGTCGTTCGTTGATCGTGACGAAATCGCTTTTCAGAAAACTGCGCACATCGACATCGCGCCGCAGGATTTCCGCGAAGAATCCCTCGGTCTCGCGCACGATGGAAATTTCGAGATGCCGGTCGTATTCCGGGTAGAGAGTTTTCGCGGGCGGATTCGCGCCGACCTTGCGCAAGCCGAGCCACTGACCGGCGAAATTTTTCACGAACGCCTCGCTCTTCGCATCGGCGATCATGCGCGTGGCCTGCGCGTCGAGCACCGCAGGCTTCAGCAGTTCGCCGCTTTCCGCGAGGCGGAAAAGTTCGTCGTCGGGCATCGATGACCACAGAAAATACGAGAGGCGCGCCGCGAGTTCGTGCCCGCTGAGTTTGCGCGGCTGCGCGGCCTCGGGCTCGACGAGGTAGAGGAAATGCGGCGACGCCAGCACGGCGGCGAGCGGCACCTTCATCGCTTCGAAGAACGACGGTTTGTCCGCGCGCACCTTTTCAAACAACGCGAGTTTTGCCTCCACCTCTTCGGCCCGCACCGGACGCCGGTACGCCCGCGACATGAAGCGCGTCAGCACTTCGCGCGCATACGACTGCACGCTCTTCATCCCCGGCGAGTCGAAGAACACGCGCCGATGACTCGGCGGCGGCCAGCTCTCGTGCATCGGACCCTCCAGTTCGATCCAATCCATCAACAACACGGGCCGCGCGAACTCATCCTTCGACTGCATCCCGGAATTCTCCAGCACGCGCGGGATTTCATACGCGTAATCAAAGTCGATCCCGGCGCTTTGCTGCGTGAAATATGCGCGCACCTCGTAAGTCTTCGCCGCCGCTTCCGTCGCATCGACATCCATCTCAGCGATCACGCGCGGAGTGCCGCCGAGATGCTGCGTCAGCTTCACTCGCGCTGGGCCGTAGTCGTACATCCCGCTCGACTCAAAGTGCTTCAGGTCGTTCTCAAATTGCCGGTCCTGATTGGCTTTGCCCTCCGGATTTTTCGCCGTCTCCGCATCGCGCCGCTCCGCGAGAATTTTGGTCGCGGACGCCACCACCCCGGCCCGCGTCGGGACTCTTCCAGCGGCGCGAAAACGGATCACGTATTCGCCTTCCACCGGCACCTTGAAATCGCGAAACCCAACACCCTTATTCCACGACTCGTGATGGATCACCGTGAATCCACTCTCCGTCGGGTTTTCGCCGTCATTGAGCAGAAGGTTGTTCCCATCGCGCTTCACGCGCAGCCGGTCCGCGCCCTGGGTATTTTCCTCCGGCTCAAAGTGCCACTTGATCGTCTCTGGCTGCCCTCCCTCGGTCAGCGCGCGATCCAAAATTTGCCGCGCCGCCGCGTAGTACAGTTCGATCTGCATCGGCGAAATCGAGAGCGCCTGCCCGATGTTATCGAAGCCGCCCGCCGGTGGGTCTTCGGGAAATTTTTCCGC
>JANLQB010000102.1:0-2297 GCA_031367565.1 Verrucomicrobiota bacterium | reverse complement strand
CTCCAGCGTGAGATCGTCGCCGTGCGCTCCGAGTTCGAGACGCATCTCCGCACCGCCAACGCCGACATGGTGGCCGCGCTCACCAAGAGCACCGAGGTCATCGCGCACAATTCCGCGATCATCGAGCAGATCCAGCGGAAGCTGATGGCATGCTGACCGGTTTCATCCATTTCGTTCTTATCGCCGAAGTACTCAGATAGTGTGAACACGCCCTAGCTGTTGCCGAGCTTCGGCTGTAACGCATCGCGGGTGACGGCCCATCGTCGCGAGAAGCACCTGCGCCACTGCCAGCCAACGCAACGTGAACGCCGACGTGACCAACAAGCTCATCGCCTACCTGGAAGGCGACCCCTCCAAGATGATCGTCGTCACCGCGAAGGTGCTGCTCGTGATGGACAAGGCTCTGGAGCGGCTGGATCGCCGCCCTATCGCGTATGCGAAGGCCGCAGCGCCAGAACCCCACGCGCAGCCAGCCGGCATTCCAAGGAATGCGCTAGGAACCACAGCGCTATCCGGTATTAGAACGAGATGAGTCCGCATTGCTGCCCCGGCTTTCTCCGCACTGCGGCCATGACCGCATTTTTTGCCGCTCAAGCGGTTTTCGCCGTCGAGCACGGGTCGGATTGGCCGGCTTTCCAAGGGCCGCGGGGCGATGGAAGCTCGCCGGAGACGGGGCTTTTGCGGGAATGGCCGAAGGACGGGCCGCCCGTGGTGTGGCGCGCGAAGATCGGCCAGGGATGGAGTCAGCCGGCGATCGTGGGCGACGCGATTTATATCGCATGGACCGTGGATGCGAATGGCGCAGGGGAGGTGGTGGCCTGCCTGAGCGCGGTTGACGGCATGGAGAGGTGGCGTTGTTCCTACGTGACGCCGCCCTACTGGAAGCGCAATATCGGGTGGGCGCGCGGCGGAGTGCGGGCGACGCCGTGCGTGAGCGGGGACAATGTCTTCACGCTGGGGCCGGCGGGCCATCTACACTGCATCGAGCGCAAGACGGGGCGCGTGGTATGGGCGCAGGACCTTTTCGAGCGCTGGTCGTTCTCGGGGGAAAAGGGATTCTGCTTCTCTCCGCTGGTTGTGGACGGCCGACTGATCCTTTGGCTCGGGGATTGTTCCTACGCGATGGACGATCCGGACAAGACGCCGCAGGTGGTCTGCGAAGCGCTCGATCCGGCCACGGGAAAAGTGCTGTGGACTTACCGCGAGGCGCACCTGCCCGCCGCGCTGATGGGGGGAGGGCAGTCGCCCGCTGTCACGACGGTCGCCTGGGAGAAGTGCCTGCTGATCGCGGCGAACTGCCAACTCAAGGCGCTGCGGGTGAGCGACGGGCGGCAAGTGTGGAAATTCGATATGCCGGAGGGCCGCGTGACGACTCCGCCGACGCCGCTCGTCGTCGGGCGGCGCATCGTGAGTCTGCCGGACGACTTGATGAACGTGGTCGAGTTCGACCGCGACACGCCGGGTGCCGCCGCGAAAATCCTCTGGCGGCAGGACAAGAGCACTTACACGTCGCTCCATCAATTTCGCGAGCGCGACGGATTCCTCTACGGATTCACCGGAAATCAGCCAGGCGATAGCGATGTCATCGCCAGCGGGGCTCATCTCGCGCTGACTTGCATCGACTTCGCCACCGGCGAGACGCGATGGAAGGAACAGGGATTCCGCACCGGCACTTCGCACCTACTCGCAGATGGGCTGCTTTTCGTCCGCTGCTACCAGACTCTCCGGCTCATCGAGGCGACTCCGGACGGCTACCATCTGCGCGGTGAAGTCCACACGCACGACGTGTGGAAGCCGACGCTCAACATCACGGACGTCGTTTGTCCCGTGCTTTCGCGTGGCCGGCTCTACGTGCGCACGCCCGACGAACTGATCTGCTACGACGTCGCAGCGCCTTGAGTCGTTCGAGATGTTGCTGATCGCTTTCCAGGAGTCGGCAGTCAGCGTGTCACGAGGTCGTTTGTAGTTCCGCACGGCGGAGCACCGCCTCGGGGATATTGGCGGGGATGGCGAACTGGGCCAGCAGGGCTGACTTCACGGCCGCCGGATCGAAGAGATGCAGGCGCGGGTTCGGCTCGATGTAGGGAATCATCCGTTTGGCGATCCAGCCATCAATCGTGCGCGGACTGACCGAGAAGATGACCGCGAGTTGGCTTTTGCGGACAAGTTGCGAAGTAGGTGTGGCTTGGCTCATACCTCCTGCGTCACGTCAATTTCGGCGGGGGCATGATGGCGAACCATTCCTTCGCCGCTTCCGGCGTCACTAGCTCGCGATAGTGTCGAAAGAGCTTGTCGGG
>JANLQB010000080.1:0-4254 GCA_031367565.1 Verrucomicrobiota bacterium | reverse complement strand
TAAATAAATCGCCTCCCTCGATCGGCTTCGGCGACTGCGTGCGCCCCGCCGCGAGCGAGAGCGCCAGGGCGAGGATACTGAAAAGTGGAATCTTACTCACTAGGTTTGGTTTCTTTGGCTGGAGCCGGTTTCGGCCTGGTCACTTTGATGGATTCACCCGCATCGTTTGGCGGCAACTCCACTTTGGGAAGCGCGGATTTTTCGGCGGGAGCCGCCGCGCCATCGCCCGTCTCGTCGTCGAGATTGTAAATCGTCATCTTCACCCCGCCGCCCAGCGTCCCTGCGCGCGTCTCCGTGTTAAATTCCATCGAGTTCCCCGTCAGCTCGAAATCCTCCCGCGTGATGACGACGCGCTGCTTCGTGGAAATCACCCGCGTCTTCAGATTGAACGCCGCCGTCGGCAGCGCGATGTCCATTTCCGGCGACCCATCCTCCTTGTAAGTCTGCACCGACGTCTCCTGCATGTTCACGTTTTCCTCGTCGATCCGCGTGCCCGTGCCGATGTTAAAAACCATCTTCAGCGTTTTACCATCCGGCCAAAAGGTCGGCAGCTTCAGCCCTTTCGAGTCGTGCCCGACCGGCACCGGAAATGACAACTTTGGCGGCTCCTTCGCCGCCTTCTCCTTGTCATCACCCTCCGCCTTCTTCTCCTTCTTCGCGTCTTTATCCGCCTTCTTCGCCGCCTCCTTCTTTTTGTCGGCGTCCTTTTTGTCCTTCTTCACCTCCGCCGCAAAACCGCCCACACTCATCCCGAGAAGGACGGCTAACAGAACGGGCTTACGAAACGATCGCATGTATCTGTTTCAATTGTTCCAGAAGCGGCCGCAGTTCCGCCAGCGGAATCTGATTCGGCCCGTCGGACATCGCCTTCGACGGATCTTCATGCGTCTCGATAAAAACCCCGTCGCACCCCGCCGCCACCGCCGCCCGCGCCAGCACCGGCGCGAGGATGCCATCGCCGCCGGTCTTATCGCCCGCGCCGCCAGGCCGCTGCACCGAGTGCGTCGCATCAAACACCGTGCGATACCCCGCCTCGCGAATCCAGAACAGCGACCGCATATCCGCCACCAGATTGTTGTAGCCAAAAGTCGTCCCGCGCTCTGTGAAGAAAAACTTCTCGTTGCCGAAGGCGATCAGCTTGTCCGCGATATTCCGCACATCCCACGGCGCGAGAAACTGCCCCTTCTTCACATTCACCACGCGCCCCGTCCGCGCCGCCGCCTCGATCAGATCCGTCTGCCGGCACAGAAACGCCGGAATCTGTAACACGTCGATAAACTCCGCCGCGATTTCCGCCTCCGCCGCCGTATGCACATCCGTCGTCACCGGCACCCCGAGTTCCTTCCCGATCGCCGCCAAAATCCCGCACCCCTCCCGCACCCCGAGCCCGCGAAACGCTTTCACCGAGGTCCGGTTCGCCTTGTCGTAGCTCGCCTTAAAAATGAACGGCACCCCCGCCTCCGCCGCCGTCGTGAAAAGCGCCCGCGCCATCCGCCAGACAAATTCCTCCGACTCGATCACACACGGCCCAAGAATAAAAAGTGGCACCGCACCGCCGAGCTGAACATTTCCAATGGGAAGAGGAGCAACACTCATCGCGGCAGACAGAGGGACATTGGTGACATCGGCGAACCGTAACCGCCACCCGACGCCACGCGAAACGAAATTCTCGCGCCCCGCTGGAGCTTTCATCCCGAAGGCAGCGCGCGAATCCTCACCCCCCATCGTCTGACGCTCGGCAGATCAAGCCGCTGTGCCTTGAACTCGCTTTTGGGCACCGTTGCCGCGTGAGCGCGCACCGGGAGCACGGCAAACTGACTGAGACCACCTCAAATCAACCGCTAGCTTCACTCCGCCTCGCATCTGAAGCTTCCAACTCTTGAGCCGCCACGCTCATTCTGTCGCTGAAACCACCAGCACCGCTGGCGTTCGCGCCGCTTCCTCTTTAATCAGCGTTTCGTTAGGGATGGACTGTTTTTAACAGGTTAGTCCTGTTATCCTGAGAGTGCCCTGGTGCTAATAGCGTCTGGGCGCTTTTGTTTCTTACTCCGCCAGCGCGCGGGCGACTACTTCGGCGGTGCGGGCGAGGTCGGCGGAGGTGTGGGCGAGGCTGAGGAAGCCGGCTTCGAATTGCGAAGGGGCGAAGTAAACGCCGGCCTCCAGACAGGCGTGAAAGTAGCGTGCGAAACCTGCGCGGTCGCTGCGTTTGGCGTCTTCGAGGTTGTGGACTTCGCCGCTCGTGAAGTAGAGGCAGAACATCGAGCCGATGCGCTGGAAGACGTAGTCGCGACCGGCTTTTTTCAAGGCAGCGCGCGTCCCGGCTTCGTATTCCGCGCCGATTTCTTCCAGCTTCGCCCAGCCGTTCACGCGGTTCATTTCGCGGAGCTGCGCGAGGCCTGCGGCCATCGCGAGCGGATTGCCGGAGAGCGTCCCAGCTTGATACACGGGGCCGTCTGGCGAAAGGCAATCCATGATTTCCGCCGCGCCGCCAAATGCACCGACGGGCAGGCCGCCGCCGATCACTTTTCCGAGCGCGGTGAGATCCGGCGCGATACCGCAGATTTCCTGATAACCGCCGCGCGCGAGCCGGAAGCCGGTCATCACTTCATCGAAAATGAGCACGACGCCGTACTGCGAGCACTGCTGGCGCAGCACTTCGAGGAAACCCTCGCGCGGCAGATAGAGCCCGGCATTGGCGGGGATGGGTTCCACGATGACGGCGGCGATGTTTTCTCCCTGCGCGGCGAAAAGGGCGAGGAGCGCGACGGTGTCGTTGAACGGGAGCGTCGTCGTGAGATCCGCCAACGCGGCAGGCACACCCGCGCTGTCTGGCTGCCCGTGTGTGAGCGCGCCGCTGCCCGCTTTCACCAAAAGCGAATCGACATGGCCGTGGTAACACCCCTCGAATTTCACGATCCGATCGCGCCCCGTGAATCCGCGCGCCAGCCGGATGCAGGACATCGTGGCCTCCGTGCCGCTATTCACCATGCGCACTTTTTCGATCGACGGCACCCACTCGCAAATCGTCCGCGCCATCTCGATCTCGTACGGATTTGGAATGCCAAAGCTCACGCCTTTCGCCGCCGCCGCCACGATGGCCTCGCGCACCACGGCGGGCGCGTGCCCGAGGATCGCCGGCCCCCACGTGCCCACGTAGTCGATGAGTTCATTCCCATCCACATCCCAGATGTGCGAGCCCTCCGCGCGCTCGACGAAGAACGGCTCGCCGCCCACGCCGCGAAAAGCGCGGACCGGGGAATTCACTCCGCCGGGGATGTATTTGCGGGCTTCGGCGAAGGCGGAAAAAGAGCGTGAATGATTCATGGGCTGTTGCGTCAAACTGCAAAATGCAGAACCCCCGGCGCCGCAAGCGCAGAGTTTGGACACACGACAAATCACCCGCTAAGATCGAATCATGAAAGCGCTCCCCTGCCCGCTCGTCGCCGCCCTTTTCCTCGCACCCGTCCTCGCCCATGCCGGGGCCGTGATCCGCGAGGAAGGAGCCGTTTATCTCGAAGATTTCATGAAGCAGCCCGTACGGCTCGCGACGATCGCGGACACGAGTATTTTTTACCAAAAAGATCTCGGGCGTTATCTCGGCACCATCCGCAAAGGGCAGATCGTCGAGCTGCAAGCCGTCGGCGAAAAAGCCTATCGCATCCGCGGCAAAGCCCAGCAGGGGCAAGTCGCCGGTTGGGTTTCCGAAGCGGCGCTGAGTCCGCTGCGGCAGGATTTTCTCGATAATCTCCGCCAGAACGCGCTGCGCAAAACGGAAGTCGATGCACTCATCGAAAAGAACGAAGTCGCCGTGAACATGACGCCCGAGGAAGTCACGAAATCTCTCGGCAAAGCCTCCAAAACCACCTCGCGCCTCGATGCCAACGGACGCGAGGAAACATGGGAATTCGTCCGCTACAAAACCGTCCCGCAGGAAGTCTCCGGCTACGATCGCACCGGCCGCCTCATCACGAAAATCGCCTACGTGAAAGTCCCCAACGGCAAACTGTCCGTCACGTTTCAAAACAGCCTCGTCACCACGCTCGAACAAACGGAAGGCAACCTCGACCGGGATGCGCGCGTGAAGATCGTGAGCGCTCCGATCACCGTCGCGTTTTAGCGCAAACGCAGCGGTTGACGCCCGCGGCATTCTCCATTACCTCACACGCCTTCACAAAAACGGCGGGATAGCCAAGTGGTAAGGCAGGGCTCTGCAAAAGCCCTATTCGGGGGTTCGATTCCCCCTCCCGCCTCTCT
>JANLQB010000060.1:0-4799 GCA_031367565.1 Verrucomicrobiota bacterium | reverse complement strand
GCGAGGCGGGCGACGGGCACGCGGTAGGGCGAGCAGCTTACGTAGTTCAGACCGAGTTTGTGGCAGAACTTCACGCTGTCGGGGTCGCCGCCGTGTTCGCCGCAGATGCCGAGCTTGATGCCGGGACGGGAGGCGCGGCCTTTCTTCACGGCGATCTCCATGATTTGGCCGACGCCGACGGTGTCGAGAGTCGCGAAGGGGTTTTTCTTGAACACTTCGTTCTCGATGTAGGGCATCATGAAGTTGCCCATGTCGTCGCGGCTGATGCCGAGTGCGGTTTGCGTGAGGTCGTTCGTGCCGAAGCTGAAGAACTCGGCGGTGTGCGCGATTTCGTCGGCGGTGAGGGCACCGCGCGGGACTTCGATCATGGTGCCGACCATGTAGTCGAACTTGATCTTTTTCTCGGCCATCACTTCCTTGGCGACGCGGTGGACGATCTCGACTTGCAGGTCGAGTTCCTTCTTGAAACCGACGAGCGGGATCATGACTTCGGGCTTCACCTTGATCTTCTTTTTCGCCACGTCCGCAGCGGCCTCGAAGACGGCGCGGGCCTGCATCTCGGTGATCTCGGGATAGGCGATGCCGAGGCGGCAGCCGCGGTGGCCGAGCATCGGGTTGAACTCGTGGAGTTGCTCGACGCGGTGCGCGATTTTCTCGGGTTTGACGCCGAGCTTTTTCGCGAGTGCGGCCTGTGATTTCTCGTCGTGCGGCAGGAACTCATGGAGCGGCGGGTCGAGGAAGCGGATGGTCGCCGGGAAGCCTTTGAGGGCTTTGAAAATGCCGGTGAAATCTTCGCGCTGATACGGCAGGAGTTTGGCGAGCGCCTTTTTCCGGTCGTCGAGATTGTCGGCGAGGATCATCTCGCGCATCGCGTCGATGCGGTCGCCCTCGAAGAACATGTGCTCGGTGCGGGTGAGGCCGATGCCGACGGCTCCGAAGGCGAGCGCGTTTTCGGTCTGCTCGGGGTTGTCGGCATTCGTGCGGACATCCATGCGCGCGGCTTGGCCACACCATTTCATCAATTGCAGGAAGCTCTTGAATTGTTCCGTTTTCTGCGCGGCTTTGTTGCCGTGCAGGAGTCCGGTGATGATCTCGCTCGGCTGGGTGGCGAGCTGGCCGCCATAGACGGTGCCGCTGGTGCCGTCGATCGAGAGGAAGTCGCCTTCCTTGAAGGTTTGGCCGGACGCTTTCACAGTCTTTGCCGTGTAGTCGATCGTGAGCCCGCTCGCGCCGCAGACGCAGACTTTACCCATCTGCCGCGCGACGAGCGCCGCGTGGGAAGACACGCCGCCTTTCGCGGTGAGGATGCCCTCCGCCGCGATCATGCCGCGCAGATCTTCGGGGGACGTTTCATTGCGAACGAGCAGGACTTTTTCGCCCCGCTCAGCCGCCGTCACCGCGCGATCCGCGTTGAGATAAATCTTGCCGGAAGCAGCGCCGGGGCCTGCTGGCAGGCCGGTGGCGACGGCTTTCACCTTCTTGAGTTCGGCGAGATCGAAGACGGGTGCGAGGAGCTGGTCGAGCTGATCGGCGGGGTTGCGGAGGACCGCGGTTTCCCAGTCGATGAGACCTTCCTTACACATATCCATCGAGAACTTCAGCGCGGCCATCGCGGTGCGCTTGCCGTTGCGGGTCTGGAGCATGAAGAGCTTCCCTTCCTGCACGGTGAACTCCACATCCTGCACGTCCTTGAAGTGCTTCTCGAGCGTCTGCCGGACTTTCATCAGCTCCGCGAACGGCTTCGGCATCGCGGCCTTGAGCTTCGACACCGGCTCCGGCGTCCGCACGCCGGCGACCACGTCTTCGCCCTGCGCGTTGATGAGAAATTCGCCGTAGAATTCATTCGCGCCGTTCGCCGGATTGCGGGTGAAAGCGACGCCGCTGCCCGAAGTCGAGCCAGTGTTGCCATAGACCATCGCCTGCACGTTCACCGCCGTTCCCCATTCCGTCGGGATGTTATATTTGCGGCGATAAACGATCGCGCGATCATTCATCCACGAGCCAAAAACCGCGCCCGCCGCGCCTTTGAGCTGCTCGCGCGGATCGTTCGGGAAAGCCTTGCCCGTGCGTTCTTTCACGAGCGATTTGAAACGCTTCACGAGTTCCTTGTTGTCGTCCGCCGTCAGCTCGCTGTCCTCGATGTCCTTTTCATAACGCTCATGCTTGAACCCGTGCATCACCGTTTCAAACGGATCGTGATCTTCGCCCTCGCGCTTCTGCACGCCGAGCACCACGTCGCAATACATCTGGATGAAACGGCGGTAGCAGTCGTAAGCGAACCGCTCATTCTTGGTCGCATTCGCGAGCGCCACGACGGTCGCATCGTTCAGCCCGAGATTGAGCACCGTGTCCATCATGCCCGGCATCGAATCGCGCGCGCCGGAACGCACCGCCACGAGCAGCGGCATCCCATTCGTCGCGCCGAATTTCGTGCCCATGATTTTCTCCATGTTCGCGATCCCTTTTTCCACCTGTGCGTCCAGCTCCGGCGGATAAGTCTTCTTATTGGCGTAAAAGTAAGTGCAAACATCGGTCGTGACCGTGTAGCCCGGAGGCACGGGCAGGCCGATGCGCGTCATCTCCGCGAGATTCGCTCCCTTGCCGCCGAGGAGCGGTTTCATCGAGCCGTCGCCGTCCGCTTTGTTATCGCCCCACGTATAGACGTATTTCACGTTTTTGGCAGGTTTGGCCGCGCCGTTGGAGGATGCTTTGGCCCGCGCTGGCGGGAGTTTCACTGCTTTGGTCTTGGTAGGCATTTCTAGTGTGTTGTTGATGTAGTTTTTGCGGATGCAAAATGATGTAGTTTTTGCGGATGCAAAAGCCGGTGCGGCCCGGAAAATCAGGCCGCAGGCGTGATGGCGCTCGCTTCTTCCGCCTGGCCCAGCACTTCGGTGATGCCATTCAGAAACTCCGCGAGTCCCGTGCTGGGCACGATGACGGTATTGCGGCGTCCATGCGCCTCTTCGGTGATCCGAAGAAAGCGGCCTTGCGAATTCTCGCGATACTCGATCACGAGGTGCTTGCGCTCGACCTGGATTTCTTTGCTGGCGATAGTGTTGTCCATGTTTGCCCTGGGAGACTGCGGTGGGAAAAAACGAGCCGCGACCTATGCCACAAAGAAATGGCTGCGTAAATGGCTTTTTCAGAATGCTGATATTTGCTCCGAAAATGCGTCGCGCGGCGGGAATTTCGTTGCGAAAAAGTCGGGGCTTCCCGCGGTTGCAAGTCTTCTGATTGAGTGCGCTCCTTCCCCAAAATCCGATGAGCCGCACCGAATCCCAGCAGTCCGTTCATCGCATCCTCGTCGTCGATGACAACACGGCGATCCACGACGATTTCCGGAAGGTTTTCGCCAGCGAAACAATCGACACGGCCGAGCGCCTCGCCGCGCAAATCTTCGGCGGCGATCCTCGTCCGTCGATCGGTGAAAGTTACGAAGTCGATGCCGTGACGCAGGGCGAGCAGGCCCGCGAAAGAGTCTGCGCCGCGCTCGCCGAAGCGCGGCCTTACACCGTGGCCTTCGTGGATATGCGCATGCCGCCCGGCTGGAATGGCGTGGAGACGATCGCGAAACTGCGCGCCGTCGATCCCGCGCTGCAGTTCGTCATTTGCACCGCTTATACCGACTACTCGTGGAGCGAAATCCGCCAGGCGCTCGGCCCGAGCGACAACGTGGTGATCTTGAAAAAGCCCTTCGACAAAGTGGAAGTCCTCCAGCTCGCGCACGCGCTGTCGCGCAAGTGGGTGCTTGCCCGCGAAGTCGAGCGACGGATCGCCGGTCTCGACGCCGCCGTGGAAGATCGCACCCGCGAACTCCGTGAATCCAACGCGCGACTTCAGGATGAAATCGCCGCCCGCACGCACGTCGAAACCGCGCTTCTCCAATCCCAAAAAATGGAAGCCATCGGCCAGCTCGCCGCCGGCATCGCGCACGATTTTAACAACATCCTCACCGTCGTCCGCGGCCACGCCGGCATGATGCTCGAACGCCCCGACCTTGACCCTGAGACTGTCAATTCCCTCAACGAAGTCTCCCAAGCCGCCGCCCGCGCCACCTCGCTCGCCAGCCAGCTCCTCACCCTCAGCCGGAAACAGCGCCTCAACCCGCGCGCCTTCGACCTCAACGAAACGATAGAACAACTCCACTCGCTCCTCAGCCGCGTCCTCGGTGAAACGATCAGCCTGCAATTGGAGTGCGCGCCCGACCTCACTCCGCTGTTCGCCGACGAAACACAGATCGAGCAAGTCCTCATCAACCTCGCCGTCAACGCCCGCGACGCCATGCCGCAAGGTGGCAGCCTCAGCATCGGCACGCGATTGGTCCGCTTTCGTGCGGCACAACTCACCAGCCAGCCCGACGCCGCGCCCGGCGATTTCATCGCGATCACCGTCGCGGACACCGGTAGCGGCATGTCGCCCGAAGTCCTCCAGCACTTGTTCGAGCCCTTTTTTACCACGAAAGCCGAAGGCAAAGGAACCGGCCTCGGCCTCGCCACCGCTTACGGAATCGTGAAACAACACGGCGGCTGGATCGAGGTCGAGAGCGAGCCCGGCCACGGCACGACCTTCCGCATCTTTATCCCGCGCGGCGAAGTCACCGAAATCGCCGAGCCCGCACCCGTGTCGCGGATCAGTCCCAAACTGCGCGGAACCGAATCGGTGCTCGTCGTCGAAGACGAACCCACCGTCCGCGCCGTCGTCCGCGGCATCCTCACGCAATCTGGCTATCGCGTCGTCGAGCGCGAAACCGGCGAGGAAGCGCTCGCCCTTTGGGCCACGCGAGAGACGGAGTTCGACCT
>JANLQB010000387.1:0-2280 GCA_031367565.1 Verrucomicrobiota bacterium | reverse complement strand
CCTGCGTGCCTTCGAGCGCTGATGAACTGCCGGACTGGATCTTTTCCAGCAGTGCGCTGAGTTGCGTGCCATTCGGTAAAATCGCCGACAACAATCCGGTGCCGTGAACCGTCCCGGAAATCACGTAATCGTAAGCAGACGCCGCAGGAAGTACGGTCGCGCCGCTCGAAAGATGCGAGTCGATCCCCTTTCCAAAAGTCGCGCCCCCGAGATCGACTGTTGCCGTTCCGACGGCGAAAGCGGAGACGCCACCGAGCAGCAGCAGTGCGGCGGAAAGACAGACCGACGCGCCGCGAAGAAAAGCAATCGGTCGGATCATAACGGTGGGAGATTTTGGGGAAAGAAGATCGCCTATTGTGAGACAGGCGCGGGCGTGGCGTCCGCCGTCGTGGGACCGGTATGAGGCTTCACCACGATCGCGTATTTGTCGTAAACGAAATCGACCTTCGTGAGTTCGCCGAGATAGCGGAGCACAACGCTGCAAGGTGCGTTCGCCAGCGCGAGGGTGACGGTCTGCTTCGCCTGCTCCTCGGGAAGCTGGACTACGAAACTCACGTTGACCTTGCCCTCCGAGATTTTCGCCACCGCCTGCTTCATGAAATCA
The DNA here is from genome assembly GCA_031367565.1 of Verrucomicrobiota bacterium. Taxonomy (GTDB): domain Bacteria; phylum Verrucomicrobiota; class Verrucomicrobiia; order Chthoniobacterales; family Chthoniobacteraceae; genus JANLQB01. The sequence goes on along the minus strand of JANLQB010000387.1, from coordinate 1,676 downwards.
AGCACGCTGCTGAAGGTTGCATCCTTAAAATCCACCTTCGGGATAATCAGCTTTTCGAGATCTTTTTGCATCGAACTCACCTGCGGCTTGTTCTTCTCATCGACGGCAATTTTTTTCAAAAAGCCGATCGCGATCTGATTCTTCGGATCGAGTTTATAGGCGGTCTGAAAACTCTTTTTCGCCGACTCGACATCGCCCTTCATATACGAGGTCTGCCCGGCGGTGAGATATTCCTGAAGAGACTCGGCGGAGGCGCCGACAGTGAGCACGATGGACGTGAGGAAACCAACGAGGCGAAACTGGAGGGTTTTCATGAGTGCAATGTGCATGAAAACGCGCCGATTGGAAGCTCGTTGAACGAGTTCAACCAATTAGCCGACCGGCTCGCGGTCGCCGCGATCAGTTTTCTAGATTTAAGCGGGACCGCGCAGACTTCCGGGAGAACTCAATCCGTCACCGCACCCTTGCTCGCGGTGTTCACGCACTTCGCATACTTCGCCAGAACGCCACGCGTGTAGGCAGACTTCGGCGCTTTCCATTTGGCGAGGCGGCTTTTGATTTCGGTGGTGGGGATGCCCAGATTTAGCACGCGTTTTTCGGCATCGATGGTGATCAGGTCTCCGTTTTTCACGATCGCTAGCGGGCCTCCGAGCGCGGCTTCGGGCGTGATGTGGCCGACCACGAATCCGTGCGAGCCGCCGGAGAAACGTCCGTCGGTAATGAGCGCGACGTCTTTGCCGAGGCCTTTACCCATCACGGCGGAAGTCGGCGAAAGCATCTCGCGCATACCCGGGCCGCCGACGGGGCCTTCGTGGCGGATGACGATGACGTGGCCCTTTTTCACGCGGCCATCGAGAATCGACGCAAGGGCGTCCTGCTCGTTTTCAAAGACGATCGCTTTGCCCGAAAAGGTGAAGCCTTCCTTGCCGGAAATCTTCGCGACGGCTCCGTCGGGCGCGAGGTTTCCGTAGAGGATGACGAGGTGCGAGTCGCGTTTGATCGGGTTGTCGAGCGGACGGATGATCTCCTGGCCTTTTGGGTAGGGCTTCACCGATTTCAGGTTCTGCGCGACGGTTTTGCCGGTCACGGTGAGGCAGTCGCCGTGCAACAATTTCGCATCGAGGAGCATCCGCATCAGCGGCGTCTGGCCGCCGATGCCGACGAGTTCGGACATGAGAAATTTGCCGCTCGGTTTCAGGTCGGCGAGCACGGGCACGCGTTTGCCGATGCGGGTGAAATCGTCAAGTTCCAGCTTCACATTCGCCGAGTAAGCCATGGCGAGCAGATGTAGCACAGCATTGGTGGAACCGCCGAGCGCGATCACGATGGTGATGGCGTTTTCAAACGCCTCGCGCGTCATGATGTCGAGCGGACGGATGCCGCGTTTGAGCAACTCCTGCACAGCCGCGCCAGCCGCGCGAGCGTCGAGCTGTTTTTCGCGGGAGATGGCGTTTTGCGCGGAGGAATTTGGGAGCGACATACCGAGCGCTTCGATCGCGCTGGCCATGGTGTTCGCGGTGTACATCCCGCCGCATGCGCCCGCGCCGGGGATCGCCTGCTCTTCGATCAGCGCGAGTTCGCGGTCGTCGATCTGGCCGTTCGCGTGCTGGCCGACGGCCTCGAAGCACGACACGATATCGAGCTTTTTCTCGCCCAGCAATTCCGCGCGTTCCTTG
>JANLQB010000417.1:0-2841 GCA_031367565.1 Verrucomicrobiota bacterium | reverse complement strand
TTGAGCTGGCCCCATTGATCGCGCAGCGGCGCGTAAGCCTTCTCGTTCCGCTCCTTGTTCAGCATCGCGACTTTCAGCGCTTGCTGATACTGCGGCGTCTTGTCGTTCCCCTCGGTCTCGACTCCGAATGCCAACTGCCCGTCACTCCATTGCCCGATCGGCTGACCGTCGATTTTCACCTCGTATTTCCCCGGCTTCAAATTGCGCACCGTCAGCTTTTCGATGCTGAAACGATGCCCCGCTTTGCTCAGCGCGAAACCTTCCGCCGCATCCGGCGGCAGCACCCACGGCAGCGCCGAGGCGGTGTGCGTGAAACGGATCGTGTCTCCCATTTGCAAGTCGATCACTGGATTTTTTCCCGCGTTCCCCACCAGCTTCCCGTCCTTCTCCTCGATCGTGATCGCATCGACCGGTGAGCGCTCCACCATGTCGTCGATCACCGCCGCCGCCATCACCACCTGGCCGGTCGGCCCCGGATGCACGGCGTCGCCGATCATCGTCCAGTTCGCGTTCTTTTTCCTCTGCGCGAAAGTCACGTTGTTGAGCGGGCCGTACATGTCCACAAAGCCGAGCCCGCGCACTTGCGCCTGCTCGCGCAGCCAGCCGCCGAAGAGCGCCAGCACGCCGTTGTAATACGTGTCGCGCGGTTCCTGCGTTTGCTTCCTGATGCGGGCGGCGCGCGCGTCGTGCATCGTCGGCGTCATCGGCACGGCGATCGCCCCGAGTTCAGCGATCTTATCCAGCACGGTATTCATGTCGCGCTGGTAGGTATCGAAGATCCCCTTGTCGAAATCGCGGTAGCCGCCGTCGTTCATCCCGAGCAGCACGGTCACATATTTCGGTTTGAACGCCGCCACATCATCATCGAACCGCGCGAGCGCTTCCTTCGCCCGATCCCCGCCGACTCCGGCATTGTGAAAATGCAGCCGCATCTTCGGGTAGCGCGTGTAAAAATAGTCCTCCACATACTGCGTGTAGAGGCATTGATGCGTGATCGAGTCGCCGAGGAAAACCACCGTGTCTCCATCCGCCACGTCGAGCTTTTCGACGATCGGCTTAAAGACTGGCGCGGCTGGCTGCTCCTCTGCAAAGAGCGGAGCGCACAGGATCGCAGCGGAGACGATGGGTAGGATGAGACGGGTGGGATACATGGGGGCGCAGGGTGAAAACACCGACGCCCGGATGCAATCGTAAACACACCGAAACTCCACTCCCGGCCCGCGCCGCGAGAGATGCCCCGCGTTACGTGTATTTAATCACTTCCTCGATCGAAGTATCGCCGTCGTAGATCGATCTCAGCCCGTCCTGCCGCAGCGTCGTCATCCCCAGCTCGATCGCTTTCTGTTTCAACACCACGCCCGGAGCGCGTTGATTGATCATCTCGCGAATCGGGTCGGTGATGTTAAACAGCTCGTAGATCCCTTTGCGGCCTTTGTAACCCGTGTTGTTACACACATCGCAGCCCTTGCCGTAGTAGAAGCGCTTGTCGCCGATCTCGTGAGGAGAAAGGCCGAGCTGGCCGAGAACGATCTCCGTCGGCTCGTATTCGGTTTTGCAGTTCTTGCAAATTTTGCGGATGAGCCGCTGGCCGAGCACCCCTTCCAGGGAAGCCGAGATCAGGAAAGGCTCCACGCCCATATCCATCAGACGCGTCACGGCACCCGGCGCGTCATTCGTGTGCAGCGTGCTGAGCACAAGATGCCCCGTGAGCGAAGCCTGGATCGCGATCTGCGCAGTCTCCAAGTCGCGCGTTTCACCGATCATGATCCGATCCGGGTCCTGCCGGAGAAACGCGCGCAGCACGCGCGCAAAAGTCAGCCCGATGTTTTCATTCACCGGCACCTGCACGATCCCTTCCATGTCGTATTCCACCGGGTCCTCCGCCGTCAGCACTTTGGAGTCGATCGTGTTGATCCGGTTCAGCGCCGCGTAAAGCGTCGTCGTCTTCCCCGAACCCGTCGGCCCCGTCACGATGAAGATCCCGTTCGGCAGCTCGATCGTTTTGCAGATGTAATCATACACATCCTTCGGCATCCCGAGCACTTCGAGATCCAAGTTCACCGCCGAGCGGTCCAGGACGCGCAACACCACCGATTCCCCGTATTGCGTCGGCAGCGTGGAAACGCGCAGATCCACCTGGCGCCCCGCCACGTGGAGCTGGATGCGCCCGTCCTGCGGCAGGCGGCGTTCCGCGATGTTTAAGTTCGCCATGACTTTCAGCCGCGAGAGCACCGGCATCGCCAGATGGCGCGGCGGCGGCGACATCGCGTACAGCGCCCCGTCCACCCGATACCGAATCTGAAAATCCGTCTCAAACGGCTCGAAATGGATGTCCGAAGCCCGGTCCTGGATCGCCTGATAAATGATCAAATCCACATACCGGATGATCGGCGTCGCATTCGCCTCCGCCTCCAGATTCTTCAAATCCACCGCGCTGTCCGCTCCCCCAAATTCCATCTCCCCACCCATCGCCGCCAGGATTTCATCCATGCTCGCCGCGTCCGACCCGTAGTGTTTTTTAATCAGCTCGTCGATCTGCCACACCGGCGCCACCACCACCTGGATCTCCTTCCCCAGCGCAAACCGCAAATCCTCCGCCGTCTGCGCATTCAAAGGATCGCACAGCGCCACCTGCAGCGCCCCATCCTCGATCCCCAGCGGGAACGCCTTGTGGAGCTGCGCCAGCCCCGCCGGGAGGAGCTTCTGCGTCTCCGTCGGCGGCTCAAACCCGCTCAGATTCACATACATCACCGCCAGATAATCCGCGATCGCCTGGTAAAACTGCTCTTCGGTCACAAATTCGAAATCAATCATCACCTGCACCAGCGGCTTGCCGGAACT
>JANLQB010000372.1:0-2748 GCA_031367565.1 Verrucomicrobiota bacterium | reverse complement strand
CCTTCGGCGATTTTTTTGCCGTAATCGAGGACGCAGATGCGCTGGCAGATGCCCATCACCACTTTCATGTCGTGCTCGACGAGGAGGACGGCGATTTTGAATTTGTCCTGCACGAAACGGATGAGGTCCATGAGCTCTTGTTTCTCGGTCGGGTTCATGCCGGCGGCGGGCTCGTCGAGGAGGAGGAGCTTGGGCTGGGTGGCGAGGGCGCGGACGATTTCGAGGCGGCGCTGGTCGCCGTAGGGGAGGCTTTTGCCGTTGGTGTCGGCGAAGGTTTCGAGGCCGAAGATTTTGAGCAGCTCCATCGCTTCGTGCTGCACGCGGGCTTCGACTTCGTGGAAGTTTTTTCCGCGCAGCAGGGCGTCGCGGATGCGCTGGGCGCGGTTGCCTTGCATGGCGGTGCGCACGTTGTCGAGGACGCTCATCTGCGCGAAGAGGCGGATGTTTTGGAACGTGCGGGAGATGCCGCGGCGGGAGAGGACGTGGGGCTTGACTCGGGCGGTCGGCTGGCCGCAAAACGAGATGCTGCCGCCGGTGGGTTGATAGACGCCGGTGATGAGATTGAACGCGGTGGTTTTGCCTGCGCCGTTCGGGCCGATGAGGCCGACCAACTCTTGCTCGCCGATGCGCAGGTCGAGCTCGCTGACGGCGGTGAGGCCGCCGAATTGAATCGTCACTTTCTCGCAATCGAGGAGCGCGCTCATTTCTTCTTTGTGAAGGTGAAGAGGCCCTGCGGTCGCGTGAGCATGAGGCCAATGATGAGCAGCGAGTAAATAATCATCCGATACTCGGCGACGCCGCGCAGCAACTCGGGGAGGATCGTGAGGATGATCGCCGCGAGGATGACGCCAACGGTGCGGCCCATGCCGCCGAGGATGACCATGACGACGATCTCGATACTTTTTACGAAGTCGAAACCGGACGGCGAGATGACGGCTTTTTGGTGCGCGTAAAGCCCGCCCGCGATACCGGCGAAAAATGCGCCGATGACGAAGGCGGTGACTTTGTAACGGACGGGATTGATGCCCATCGCGCTGGCGGCGATTTCGTCGTCGTGGACGGCGATGAAACCGCGTCCGTACGTCGAATTAACGAGGCACGCGACGACATAAACGGTGACGGCGGCGAGGCCCCACGACCAGCCGAACGTGGTGAGTTTCGCGATGCCGGTGAGGCCGGTGGCGGCACCGAAAAATTCGCTCGTCTGGAAAATGACGCGGATGATTTCACCGAAACCCAGCGTGACGATGGCGAGGTAATCGCCGCGCAATCGCAGCGATGGTCCGCCCACGGCCAACCCGGCAATCGCGGCGACGAATCCACCGGCGAGGAGCGCAGGAAAGAAAACCGCGCCGCCGTAGAGTAGCGTGATTTTCGCCGCGATGTAGCCGCCGACGGCCATGAAGCCGGCGTGGCCAAGCGAGAACTGGCCGGTGTGGCCGTTGATGAGATTGAGCGAGACGGCGAGGATGATGTTGATCCCGACGTCGATCGCGATGCCCATGTAGTAGCGATTGAAGCTCGGGGCCGCGAGGCCGACGCCGATGGCCGCGGCGATGGCGAGCAGGAGGAAAACGCGCGGGTCTTTGAAGAGCGAACGCATCTACACTTTCTCGATTTGCACTTTTCCCAGCAGACCGGTGGGGCGGAAAAGCAGGATGAGGATGAGGATCGCGAAGGCAATGGCGTCGCGGTAATTCGAAACGCCGGGGATGCCGCCGAAGACGGTCTCCAGCACACCGAGCAGCAAACCGCCGAGCGCGGCTCCGGGGAGATTTCCGATGCCGCCGATTACCGCCGCGATGAAGGCGCGCAGGCCGGGCTGGATGCCCATGAGTGGCTCAATGCCAGGTGCGCGCATCGCGTAGAAAATCCCTGCAACCGCTGCGAGTGCGGAGCCGAGGCCGAAGGTGAGCGTGATGATGCGGTTGACGTTCACGCCCATGAGCGAGGCGGCTTGTTCATTGAACGAGACGGCTCGCATCGCCATGCCGAGTTTCGTTTTCTGCACGATAAACCAGAGCGTCGCCAGCAGCACGGCGGTGAGGACGAGGACGACGAGGTCATTGCTGGAAATATGCAGCGCGCCGAAGCCGACATCGGATTTCGGGAGCAGCGTAGGAAAAGATTTGGTCGCCGCGCCGAAGACTTTTTCGTGCTGCCCGCCGAACTCGAGGAAGAGCGATACGCCGATGGCGGTGATGAGCACGGTGAGCTTTGGCCGCGCGCGCAGCGGGCGGTAGGCGAGGAATTCGATGAGCATCCCGATGCACGCGCAGATCAGCGCGGACAAAATGATCACCACGAACGCGAGCGGAATCGAGGCCGCGCCCAAGATCGGCACGAGCACCGGCGCGAGGTAAAACGCGGCGAACGCGCCAAGCATCAGCACGTCGGAGTGCGCGAAATTGATGAACCGCAACACGCCATAAACCATCGTGTAGCCCAGCGCGATGAGCGCGTAGATGCTGCCGAGCGCGAGGCCGTTGATGAGTTGCTGGAAGAATTCCGTCACGAGGCGGAGCTACGGCGCGATCGTCTCCACGTAGGCAAACTTCCCGCCTTTCACCTGCAAAATCACCGCCGACTTCTCCGCATCGCGCTTGGCGTTGATCGTGATCTTTCCCGTCACCGCGTCGTAATCCTTCGTGGCCGCGAGCGCGTCGCGCACTTTCGCGCCTTCGGTCACTCCTGCGCGTTTCATGGCGTCCGCCAAAATCATCGCGCTATCGTAGCCGAGCGCCGCCA
>JANLQB010000961.1:0-2759 GCA_031367565.1 Verrucomicrobiota bacterium | reverse complement strand
TCGGCGTTGCGGAAACTGAGGCGGATTTTCCCCTCCTCGGCCTGCGCGCCTCCGATGATCGGTCCGGAGTATTCCTGATCTTGAAAATAGACGGTGGACTCGGCACTGAGCGCGAGCCGGCGTCCGACTTCCTGTTTGTTTTTCGGGTGAATATCGGCGTCATCGCCGACGTCGATCGCGACGGCCATGCCGGTGTGCGGAAGCTCCAGCGTCATGAGTTGCGCCTCGCGCAATTCCGCCCACTGGCTCTCGGTCGGCTGGTCGAAGCGCGGTTTGAAATTTGCGAGCTGGACGAAGAGGAACGGGAAATCCGGCTGCTCGCTGCCGGAGAGTCCGGCCGTGGACCACGCGCGCCGCCAGCTCATGATCATCGTGGGAAAAAGCTTCCGATAGAGCATCGCGGCGGAAGCGTTCGACTCGCCCTGATACCAGATCGCGCCTTGGATCGTGTAGGGAAGCACCGGAGCGATCATGCCGTTGTAAAGGCAGCCGGGGCCGCCGAATGGGTCGCCTCCGCGCGGCGGGTTGCCGGGCTTTTTCGGTTCCGGCATCCCGGCGGTTTTGGCGGCTTCCGCAGCGGCTTTCCATTCGGCCATCGTCTTGTCCCACGCGGCTTTCGCTTCGGGATATGCGGCGACGATTTTCGACCAGTTTTCCACCTGCGGTTTGAAATCGGGATCGGCCGCCATGACGGGGCTCGGCGTCCAGTGCTCGGCGGGCGTGCCGCCCCACGAAGTGTGGATGACGCCGACCGGTTGCTTCAGCTTTTCGTGCAAGTGCCTCGCAAAGAAATATCCGACGGCCGAAAAGTGGCCGGCCACATCCGGCGCGGCAACTTCCCACTTTCCAACGCAGTCATCCTGCGGCGCGTCTTTCGCGGCTTTTCTCACCGTGAACATGCGGATCTGCGGGAAATTCGCAGTGGCGATTTCCGCGTCCTTATTCATCGCACCCGACACGATGAACTCCATGTTCGACTGCCCCGACGCGACCCACACTTCGCCGACGATCACGTTTTTCAGCGCGATCGTATTCGTCCCCGCGATGGTCAAATCCCCCGCCGTGCCCGCTTTCAGATCCGCGAGACGCACGCTCCATTTTCCATCCGCACCTGCCGTCGCTTCACCTTTTTTGTCAGCGAAAATCACCGTTACTTTTTCCTGCGGATCGGCCCAGCCCCACACGTTCGTTTTCGCCTCGGCTTGCAGAACCATGTTGTCGCTGACCAAGGCTGGAAGCCGTACGGCGGCTTGCGCTGTGATGGAAAAAATCGTGGCGGCGAGGATGAGGGATGTCGTGGGAGTTTTCATGAGAGTGGACGAAGGAGTAGTGGAGTGCGGACCCGGGACGAGACTTTTTCGTAGGCGCTTGTTTCGTGGCCCGGCCAAATCCCGCGCGGCTGCATCCAAGCGGCGCAAACGCCCGTCTAACTCTCGTGATCGCTGCTTGTCATCCGCCTCTCTACGCCGCTATCCAGACCGGCAGTGAAAACGCTGCCCGCATCCATGATCCGCGTCGTGAGGGTGCGACGTGTATGAGCGCGATGCCCAATCCCGAGCGGCAGCGCGATGTGGAATTGCTGGCCCGCGTCGCGAAGGGCGATGAGCAGGCTTTTGCGCAATTTTACCAGCGGTGTGCAGACGGGCTTTACGGGCTGGCTTTGAAAATGATGAACGACTCGGGCGAAGCGGAGGACGTTTTGCAGGATGGCTTTTCCTACATGTGGAAAAAGGCGGCGACTTATGATCCGGCGCGGTCGAGCCCGTTCACATGGGCGGTCATGATCGTGCGGAATAAGGCGATCGACCGGCTGCGCTCGCGGCAGCGGCAGGCACGGATCGTGGAAAAAGCGACGACGGAGTTTTTGCATTTCACAGATGTGGACGATACCTCGGCGCGCGAGCCGGTGCGACGCGAGCAGTGCGCGGAAGTGCGCGCGGCGCTGGCGGAAATCCCGGGCGATCAGAAGCAGGTGGTCGAGCTGGCGTTTTTCGGCGGGCTCACGCACGAGCAAATCGCGGAGCGGTTGGCGGCGCCGCTGGGGACGATCAAGGCGCGCATCCGGCGCGGACTTTTGAAGATGCGAGATCATTTGAAAGGAGCGGACGCATGATCGACGAGACGCTCCAAGATCAGGCCGCGCTGTATGCGCTCGGGATGCTGGAAGGCGAAGAAGCCGCCGCGTTTCAGGCTGCGCTGAAAGGGAACGTGGAATTGCAGCCGATGGTGGACGAAATCGCGGAATCCGCCGCGTCCATCACCCACGCACTGCCTTCCACGAAAGCACCGCCAGATGTCCTGCCGCGCCTGCTCGCGCAAATCCGCGCCGAGCGACTGACCGCGCCGACCGCGCCCCGTGTCTCGGAGACGGATGCCAGCGCGAGCTGGATGCCGTGGGCGCTCGCGGCCAGCATCGCGGTCGCGGCAACGATCGGCTTTTTCTCGGGAGCGAGAGTCAACGGCGTGCGCTCCGGTGAACAAATCGCGCGGCTGCGCTCGCAGAATGTGCAGGCGGAAGCCGAGCGGAATCGCCTCACATCAATCATCGACGCCCTAAAAGACGAGCGCGTGGCGATCGGAAAACGGGTGGAAGATTTGCGGCAGCGGGATGCGATTTCGCAGGTGCAAATCGCGACGCTGAAAGTGCAGGCCACGCGGCTGGCGAAAGCTTACGCCAACATGGCGGCCTACGTCGTCTGGGATGCGAACGGGCAAAGCGGCGAGATGCGTTTCGACAAACTGCCGCCCGCCGGGCCGGG
>JANLQB010000348.1:0-7555 GCA_031367565.1 Verrucomicrobiota bacterium | reverse complement strand
CGGACGGTAGTTTTCAACCACGCGGGTGAAATACGGGCGCACCTTTTTCCCGCCGCGCTCGATCCACGATTCCACGATCTCGCCCTGCCGCTCGCTCCGGTCGCGCACGCGCCGCCGATCGAGATCGCCGCGATCAAAGCTGACCAGCAGCAGCGTCGCGCCTTCCTGTTCTTTCGGCGGAAACCAGAATTCATACATCAGCGCGCGGCTGCCGAAGAGATGCGCGCCGGTCGTTTCCGGGACGGCATCGCGCGGGTGCGAATGGTAGAACGCGGCTTCGCTCGCGATGAAATTTTTGTCGAGCCCGACGAGCATCACTTTACCGCCAGCGGGCACGGGGATCGCGGCCCGTCGGGCTTCCAGCGCGCGCCCCATTTCGGACCAGCCAACGGGAAGCAGCGCCATGTCTTTCGCGTAGCCGATCCACGGAAACCCAAACGCGAGATGCGTGAGAAAGGTAACGTGAACGAGAACGAGAAAAGCAGCCGTCCCGATCGACATGCGGCGGAGAAAACCCGGCGGCTGATCCGCGAGCGCGACCAGCGCGGCGGCGACGGCGGGGATCGCGGCGAGCCAGAGCGGGCCCGTCCAGTTTAGCTTCACGCGATGGGTGAGGCTGAAGACGACGAAAACAGAAAGCGGCACGAGCGTGTAGATGCGTGCGAACAACCGGCGGCGCGCATCTTCGCCCGTCATCGTCGGCCCGCCGCGCAGGGCTTTCCACACCAGCACCAAACCGACCGGTGTGAGGAGCGCGAGGATCGCGGCGAGCAATTCGTGCGATGAAAACCGACGCACTTCGGCGACGCGATCCGCGCTTTGAAACGCAAACGACGCCCACTGATGGCGCGCATTCCAAATGATGACCGGCGAAAAAATGACGATCGAAAACGCGACCGCAGCATACGGCGCGGGATGGCGGAACCAGCGGCGCGAGCGGGCATCGAGCACGAGGAAAAGCAGCGTCGCCGGGCCGAGCAGCGCGATGGTGTATTTCGACAACATCCCGAGCCCGAGACACACGCCGAGCCCAAACCACGCCGACGCTTTTTCCCGTAGCAGCGCGCGCGCGAGAAAGTAGAGCCCGCCTGCCCAGCACGCGGTGAGCGGGGCGTCGGGAGTGATCATAAATCCCGTGAGAAAAAAGAACGGGAGCAATTGCACGAGCAGCACCGCGATCGCGCCCGCGCGGGAATCGAAGAGCAGTGTCGTAAGGCGATACGTGAAAAACGCAGTGACGAGCGAACACAGCACGACGCCGATGCGCACGCCAAATTCTCCGTCGCCGAAAAGCGCGGTGCCGAGATGAATCAGCCACGCGACCATCGGCGGGTGATCGAGGTAGCCGATGTCGAGATGGGCGGCGTAGTTCCAGTAATACGCTTCCTCGGGAAACAGATCGGGCTTTGCGAGAAAAGCGACGCGCAGCAGAAACAGCGCGACCGCGAGGAAAAGCGCGCCGCGTTTCAAGCCGCCTGCTTTCCGGATTGGCGTTCGAGATAGCTTTTGCAAACCGCCGCAAAAACTTGATCCGGCGTGATGCGCTGCATGCACACATTATCCACGCAGGCCGACTGGCGATTGTTTAGCGCGCTCACGCACGGGCTGCACGCGATGCCCGCCCAGAGCGGCGTATTGCGTGGCGTGAGCGCGGCGAAGAGCAGGGGAGTCTCCGGTCCGAAAAGCGTGACGGTGTGGATCGGCGTGAGCGCGGCAAAATGCGCGGGGCCGCTGTCATTCGTCACGAGCACATCGGCTAGGCCGTAAAGCACGAGGAGCTGGCGCAGCGTCGTTTCGCCCGCGAGCGAAAAGCACCGCGCGGAACCCACGCGAGCCACGAGATCCTGCGCCTTTGCCGCTTCATTCTTCGCGCCGGTAAAGGCGATCTGCACTTCCGGGAACCGCGCAAGCAGTCGCTGCGCGACTTCGATGTAGCTCTCCAAACTCCAGCGCCGAAGCGGGATCAAATCGCTGGCGTTCGCGTTCAGCAAAATGAGCGGCGGCGTCAGTGGCTGTCCGGTAAAGCGCGCCAGTTGCTCCTTCACTTCCCGAATCTCCGCCGCGTCGGCAGCGAAAAAGGGCAGCGCGTCCTGAGAAGAATCCGGCAGTAAATCGAAGGTCGGAAAACTTTCCGCCGCGACATCCAGCGCGCTCACCAGCGACGCGAAAGTCTGCGTCGTGTGCAGGTGCGGATTGTAGCGCACGCGATGCGTCATCAGATTTCCCCGATACGGCCCTTCGCCAAACCAAGCGTGAAACCCGACGCGCGTCGCCGCCCCGCTCGCCCAAGTCAGCAGCGCCGAAGAGCGCGCAAAAAATTCCAAATCCACCGCCGCTTCCAGTCCCAGCTTCCGCAGCCGCACCCAAACCGGCAGCACCGCGCGCAGCAGATTGAAAAGACTATCGCTCGGCAGCGTGATGACATTTTCCCGGGGAATGACGTCCAGCGCATCAAGGATGAACCGGTTGTCTTCAAACACCGCCATATAAACATGCTCGCGCCCCACGCGCCGCACCGCCTCCTGCAAAGCCCGATGCGCCAGCACCGTCGAGCCCTGCTCCGCCAGCTTTACAAAAAGAATCGAGCGGGGCTGCGCAACTGGCTTGCGCGATGGCAGCACCGAGCGCAACGCCGTGACCGCAAAGCAAAGCGGCACGCCCAGCCAGCGGTCGAGCCGCATCATTTTCTGGACGTTCATTTGAGGGGTTTTGGAAAAGTCAGCTTTTTCAGAGCCGCGACTTTCATCGCCGCGCCAGTGCGACTCAAGACGTTTTACCGGGCGGTCGAGATGACTTTTGTGTAAGAAACGTCAGCAACGACCCCGGCCACCTTTTTGGTATCACGGAAACCATCTTCACCTACGACCTAGTCAATGATGGGAAAACTTTGCGCGCAACCTATGTCGGCCCCGTCCTGGAACCTTCGACCTGGGGTTTGATCGGCATCGGGCTCCCCGCGCTGCTCGCCATTCGCCGCCGCCGGAGCGCGTAAGTCGCCTCAAACACTGTCGTCCTTTTTTGTTCTATGGCGTGGTGTCGCGCGCGCCAAATATGCGACGCGAGCACTCAGCTTTAAGCCCCGAGATGAGCGGAGTGGTAGAGCTTTGCGTAGCAGCCGCCGCGGGTGACTAGTTCGGGGCCTTGGCCGATTTCGACGATGCCGCCGTTTCCGAGGACGACGATTTTTTCGACGTGGTGAACGGTGGCGATGCGGTGGGTGATGATGAGGGTGGTGCGGCCCTGCATTAACTCTTCGATGGTGGCCATGATGGAGGCTTCGGTGGTGGGATCGAGGGCGCTGGTGGGTTCATCCAGGAGAAGGACGGGGGCGTTTTTTAGGAAGGCGCGCGCGATGCCGATGCGCTGGCGCTGGCCGACGCTGAGGTGGCCGCCGCGTTCGCCGACTTGCGATTTGTAGCCATCGGGTTGGGCGAGGATGAAGTCGTGGGCTTGGGCGCGTTTGGCGGCTTCGATGATTTCTTCCTCGGTCGCGTCGGGGCGGCCGTAGGCGATGTTTTCGCGGATGGTGGTGGAGAAGAGCAGCGTGTCCTGGAGGACGATGCTCATTTGGTTGCGGAGGGATTTTTTGGTGAGGCTGCGGAGGTCCTGGCCGTCGAGGAGGACGCGTCCGGCGATAGGATCGTAGAAGCGCGGGACGAGGCTCAGGAGCGTGCTTTTTCCCGCGCCGGTGCCGCCGACGAAGGCGACGGTTTCGCCGGGTTCGATGCGGAGATTTACGCCGCGCAAAATGGCGCGGTCGTTCGTGTAGCCGAAGCTCACGTTTTCATAAACGATCTCGCCTTGGCAGGTTTCTAACGTCTTCGCATCGGGGGCATCGGGGACGTCGTCCGCGCGGTCGAGCACTTCGAAGCAGCGCTGGGCACCGGCGGCGGCGCCTTCGAGGGCCCAGCCGACTTGGGTGAGGGCTTCGAGCGGTTGGTAGAGCGCGGCGAGGAGGTAGATGATGACGGTGAGCTGGCCAAGTTTCAGCGAGCCATCGAGGACGTGCATCGAGCCTAGATAATACATCGAGGCGGTGCTGATGACGATGAGGGTGCTGATGATGAGCGCGCTTTTCATCGAGATGAAATTGAGCCGCAGATTCGCATCGAGGCTCTCGCGGGCGCTGCTGCGAAACTGCGCGACTTCAAACTCCTCGCGCCCGAAGGCCTGCACCATCTTGATGGAGCTGAGCCCTTCTTGCGCGGCGGTGAGCACGGCGCTTTCGCGTTCGGCGATGGTCGTGGATTCGGCGCGGATGCGCTTCGCGTAGATGAACATCGCGCCGATCATCAAAGGGATCACGGCGAGCGAGAGTAGCGTGAGTTTCGCGTCGAGCACCCACATCATCGCGAAGGTGCTGGCGATGGAAAACGTGGACTGAAAAATGAAGATGGCCTTGCTGTAAAACGCCTGGATGGATTGTGAGTCGTAGGCGACGCGGAAGCTGGAATCGGCGCTGCGGCGTTGGTCGTGAAACTTGAGCGGGAGCGAGTGCAGGTAGGCGTAGATTTCGGTGCGCAGGCGGAGCAGCGATTGCAGGCCGACGCGGAGAAAGATGACGCCGGTGAAGAGATTGAGCATTCCCGCGAGGAGATGGAACGTGACGATGAGCGAGCACATCAGCAGGACGATGGAAGGCAGGCTCCACGCGGAGAGATCGTGGCCGAGCACCGCGAGATGATGCGGCCCTTCCTTGCCGGCGGCGGGTAGGACGGGATCGACGATGTAGGCGAACGGCCACGGCCGCAGGAGGCCAAACGCAATGGAGACGAGCGTGAGCGCGACCGCGGCGATCGTCTGCCCGAGGAAAGGCCGGTAGTAGGCGAGCGCACGACGGTAGATGGGCATTGGAGGGATGGAACAACGGACGGCGCGCGATTGGCAACGATTCTTCCGTGGCTTGCAGAATTGGCGATTGCCTGCGGCGGCAACGCGGTCCTAATCTCAACCCGTTTAGCAGGGCGTTACCGCAAATCATGAAATCCGACGTCACCCGTATCCTCGGCGCGCTGCGGGATGGCACATCCGGCGCGGGGAACGAATTGCTACCTCTCGTCTATACTGAACTGCGTCGCCTCGCTGCCGCGAAAATGGCCCATGAAAAATCCGGCCACACGCTCCAGGCGACGGCCCTTGTGCATGAAGCGTGGCTGCGTCTCGGCGATGCTACTTTTGCAAATCGCGCGCATTTTTTTAGCGCCGCCGCCGAGGCGATGCGGCGCATCCTGATCGACGCGGCGCGGCGCAGACAGCGCGATAAACGCGGCGGTGGCCAGGAGCATGTGAACGTGGACGATGTGGAAATCGCTGCGCCGTCGGGAAATGACGGGGAACTTTTCGCCATCCACGAAGCCCTGGACCGGCTCGCCGGTATCGATGCTCGCAAGGCGGACTTGGTGAAGCTGCGTTACTTTGCCGGGCTTTCGTTCGACGAGACAGCCGAAACACTCGGCATCTCCGTGCCGACGGCTCACCGGGACTGGGCTTATGCCAAAGCGTGGCTCCATCAGGAAATCCGGGAGAACGAATCAACCCCCGACCATTTGCGAGCCATCTGATGATAGGAAACGACTGCGGAAAGCGCATGGAACAACAAACCTATGACTAATCACTTCTGCAAACTCCGCCTCGTCATCTCACACGGTCTGGTGATCGCGGGCGTCTTCACATCCGGCCATGCGAGCGCGCAAAAATTCGACTTCGACGAGTTTTTCAAACCGAAAGATCAAAAAGTGGACGCGCTCTTCGCCAATGTGCCGGCGACCATGCGCTCCCGCATGACACCGCAATTGCGACAGGCCGCGATGCAAAAGTTCGGTGGCGAGGAGAAGAGCGAAAAGGGCGTGGTCGCCGCACTGCGCTGGCTGAAGAGCCAGCAAAATGCGGATGGTTCCTGGAGCACCGAATGCAAACCGGCAATGACAGGTCTCGCGCTGCTTTGTTTCCTCGGCCACGGGGAATTGCCCGCTTCTGCGGAATTCGGCGACACGGTGAAAAAGGCGCTCGCGTGGTTAAAAACAGAGGGAACGAAATCCGCCGGACGCCTATCTCTTTCTGACGCCGATTGGAAGCCGGATACGAGCGTATATCTGCACGCGATCGCCACGCTGGCGCTCTGTGAATACTACGCGATGACTCAGGACGAGACGTTCAAAGAGCTGGCCACCACCGCAGTGGCACACATCGTCAATGGCCAAAATCCCCGCGGCGGGTGGGACATCTATTACGCCAAAGGTCTGCGCAGCGATGTTTCCGTGAGCATCTGGCAGATCCAAGCACTCCACGCTGCGCGCCTCGCCAAACTTCCGATTCCCGGAATCGAAGAATCACTCAAGCGGTCGGAGCCTTACCTGAAATCCATGCAAGGCGGCAAAGGTGGATTTGGTTACGATCGACCAGGCGACGATGTTGATTTCACCGGGATCGGAGTTTTCGGCCTCCATCTGACTACCAGAACGAAAGATAAAGCGGAGAAGGAAGGAATCGACTATTTGCTTAAAAACGCCTGGGTGGACTGGGACGGTCGTTTCCGTACGTCCAACAAAATTTCCCCGTCGGATTCTCCCGACCTCTATCGCTGGTTTTTCGAAACGCAGGCGTGCTTCTTTGCCGGCGGACCTGCGTGGTCAAAGTGGAACCGAATGTTTCAGGAAGAGATCGCGGATCGTCAAAGTCCCGACGGGAGCTGGCCAGCGCTTCAGGGAAGTGCCTATCAGGTAAAACCGGCTGGAGCCGGGCCATGCTACCGGACGACCCTGTGTACTTTGATGCTCGAAGTATTTTACCGCTCGGCTCCAGACCCAAGCGCGCGATAGCCTTTCCGCCGATGCCAAACCCACCGATCATCGAAGAGGAGATTTTCAAAATGGCGGCGGCAATGCGACCCGGCGAGCGCTCGGCCTATCTGGATAAAGTGTGCGATGACGATCTTTCTTTGCGGGCGCGGATGGAGCGGCTGCTGGCATCGCACGAGGAAAGCGGCTTTATGCCCGCGCCGTTGGTCGAACAAAACTCGGAATTGGAGAAAATAATGAATTCGCTCAAGCCGGAGGAAAGCGGCGAGCGCATCGGGCCTTACAAGCTCTTGCAGCCATTGGGCGAGGGAGGCTTCGGCACCGTCTGGATGGCGGATCAGATGGAGCCGGTGAAACGCCGCGTCGCGTTGAAGATCATCAAGATGGGCATGGACACGAAGGAAGTCATCGCCCGCTTCGAGCAGGAGCGGCAGGCGCTGGCCATGATGGATCATCCGCACATCGCCAAGGTCTTCGACGCCGGCGCGACGCAATACGGGCGCCCGTATTTCGTCATGGAGCTGGTGCGCGGCGTGCCCATCACCGCCTACTGCGACGAGCGGAAACTCGCCGTCGCGGAGCGGCTCGCGCTTTTCATCGACGTCTGCCACGCGCTCCAGCACGCGCATCAAAAGGGCATCATCCACCGCGACCTCAAACCCTCGAACCTCCTCGTCACCGCGGGCGACGGCGACGCGCCGGTGCCGAAGATCATCGACTTCGGCGTGGCCAAGGCGATGGACCGCGCGCTCACCGAC
>JANLQB010000917.1:0-2810 GCA_031367565.1 Verrucomicrobiota bacterium | reverse complement strand
ACTCTTCGCCTACATCGAATCTTACTACAACACCCACCGAAAGCACTCCTCCCTCGGATACCAAACCCCCGCCTCTTTCGAGGCCCACATTAACTCCACCAACTAACCAAATGCTGGTCCAGAAATCCGTTGCATCTCAGTCGTTGTGGGCGCGACCACAGATGCTGCACATTTGCCGAAACTTGATGTCCTCAATATTTCGTCACCGTCTAATCCTCAAAGCACCGGGTCGGTTGTGCTAAGTAACGTCGGTGGGATTGCTGAATCGGTTGCGGTCGTTGGTAGCTGGGCATTTTTTGGTCGCCCTGATAACACCCTCAATGTTGTCAGCCTAGCAAGCCCGGCATCGCCTAACAAGGTTGGCACGGTCTCAATTCCGAACGCCGCCTTTGCGTTTGAGGGTGTTGCTGCCAGTGGCGATGGTAACTACGTCTATGTCGCTTCGGGCGTTGGCATCCAAGTGGTTGATGTAACCGTAAAGGCTGCGCCGGTTCTTGGCCAATTGGTGGCTCCTCCACAATCACCAGGAACCAACGTGAATGTCGTCCACGTTACAGACAATCGCCTTTTTGCTGCGATCAATGGATTCATTTTCGTATTCGATATTTCTAGTCCGGCCTCACCGCAAATCATTGCTTACTATGATGTTCCGGGTGCTTGTTTTGGATTATCTGTCGTAGGCGAGTTTATCTACAGTGTCAGTTCCTTCAACGAAGTGACTATTCTACGGCTGTTGGACGTGAGCAAGCCGACGGTGACGATCACTTCGCCAACACTCAATCCAACCTACTCGACCGCCAACGCGACGCTTTCGCTCGGCGGAGCGGCTTCGGATGACAAGGGAGTGGTGCGTGTTTCCTGGCAGAACGATCGCGGCGGCGGCGGGACTGCCCAAGGCACGACCGCCTGGACGATCCCAGCCATTCAACTCGCGGCGGGCAGCAACGTCATCACCGTGACTGCGGAAGACGCGCAGGGGAATCTGGCGCGGGACACGATCACGGTGACGGCGACGCTGCCGGATGCGAACGGACCCAGCATCGTCGTGACGGGGCCGAATCCGTCGTCCGCATTTTCCTTCGCGGCGGACACGCTGCCGCTGACGGGAACGGCGGCGGATGCGAGCGGCGTACAAGCGGTCTCGTGGGCGAACGATCGCGGCGGCTCGGGTGCGGCGACGGGGACGAGCGCGTGGACGGCGAGCATCCCGCTTTTCGACGGACCAAACCGGATCACCCTCACGGCGCGCGATACGGTGGGGAACGATTCGCACGCGGAGGTGCTGGTGACTTACACGGAGCCGGATGCGACCGCGCCGACGGTGAGCATCGTTTTCCCGACCGACCAGCAGGAGGCGGCGACGAGCGAACCGATGGTGAACCTTTCCGGCGAAGCCGATGACGACCGCTCGGTGTTGCGCGTGAGGTGGAGGAACAGCGCCGGGGGTTCCGGCGAAGCCGAGGGCACGCTGCCGTGGACGGCCAATGGCATCGCGCTCGCGCCGGGGCTGAACGTGATCACCGTGACGGCGACGGACAGCGCGGGCAACGAGGCGAGTGATGCGCTGGCGGTGACTTATACGCCGACGGTGCCGCCGCTTCCGCTGCGGCTCACGGGCGCGGGGCAAATCACTGGCGATGCGGCGGAGGGCGCGGTGCTGAACGTGGGGCAGACTTACACGCTGCGCGCGGTGCCGGGGGCCGGGGAGATTTTCGGCGGCTGGAGCGGGAGTATCGTTTCGGAGAGTGCGCAGCTTACTTTCACCGCGGAGGAGGGCATGGAAGTCGTGGCGAATTTCATGGCGAGTCCTTTCCCGGCGGTGAAGGGCGGGTATGTGGGGCTGGTGGAGACGGAGCCGTTCGCGCGGGGGATGAGCGGCTCGGCGGGCGTGCAGGTGACGGGTGAGGGCGCGTTTTCGGCGGTGCTGCGGTTTGGTGCGGAGACGGTGCGGTTTGCGGGGGCGTTCGATAGCAAGGGACGCTTCACGGGGCAAGTCGTGCGGACTGGAAAGCCGTCGCTGCAACTCGTGCTGGCGCTCGAATTGACGGATGGCAGAGAGCGGCTGACGGGATTGATTTCCGACGGGACAACGACGGCGGCGATCAATGCGGACCCGGCGCTTTCCCCCGCACCGCAGCGGGGTCGTTACACGGCGGTGCTGGAGCGGGACACGGCTTCCACGGCGCTGCCTGCGGGGGTCGAATTTGGAACGATGATCGTGGGCGCGGATGGGAGCGTGCGCTACGCGGGAAGGCTCGGCGATGGGAGCGCGGTGACGCTTGATGGATACGTAACCACGCGCGGACAATGGCCGGTGTATGCGCCACTCTACAACGGGCGGGGCGCGCTGATCGGGCGCGTGAATTTCCGCGACATCCCGCAGACGAGCGATCTCGATGGGCGCTTGCACTGGCAGAGGCCGGGCGGGTCGGAGGGGGATGTGTCGCTGATGGGTTCGACTTACGCGCGGCCTGCGGTTGGGAGCCGGGTGCTCGGTCTGCCGCGCGCGGCCTCAAATGCGCGGCTCACTTTTTCCGACGGGCTACTGGCTTCTCCGGTGGAGCGCTCGGTGACGATCAATGCGGCGCATCAGGCGAGCGCGGCGTTTGCGGGGTATTTCAAGATGACGCTGGATGTGGGCGTGGGGACGTTCACCGGTGAAATCCAACTCGGCGGACGGATCGGGCGGGTGGGCTTCGGCGGGGTGCTGCTACCGAAGACCGGCGTGGGGCGCGGGCAGGTGCGCTTTTCCAACGGGATCGGCGAGGTGGAACTCGCGGCTCCGTAGAGTGACACGGGCTTTGCGGCCT
>JANLQB010000326.1:0-1846 GCA_031367565.1 Verrucomicrobiota bacterium | reverse complement strand
GCGGGTTCTTTGGAAATCGTGAGCGCGAATCCGTGTTCGTGGCTGAGCCCTTCCGCGATGCCGCGCGCGGGCTGCGCAAAGCCGGGCATCCGCGCGAGCAGATAGTGGCGCGGTTTGTAGGCCGTCTTGCCCGCGATGAATGGTGTCATCCATTCAGGCCGCAGTTTTTCGCCCGTCCAAGTGAGCATCGGCGCGACGCTGCCCGCGATCGGATGGCCCTCCGTCGGCTCGGTCGGCGCGGCGGCGGTGAGCGTGCCCATCTCGGCTTCGAGCTGCGACCACGTGCTCGCCAGTCCATCGCGCGGATGGCACGCCGCGCAGCGCAGATTCGTGAGCTGACGCTCGGCGTATTCGATCGGAGCATCTTGTTTCAGCGACGTAAATCCGGTCGCGGCAAACGCGCGCAGAGCATCGCGTTGCGGAGCGGTGAAGGCGAAATCGGGAGCCGCGCCGCGCTTGGCGGCGTCTTCGGAAAGGCAGCCGCTGGTCCAGCCATTCGCGAGCGTTTTTGCGAGCGTGGGCTGCGTCGTCGGCGGCAGGCCAGCGTGGCAGTTGAGGCACCCAGCGGTCACGAGCATCTGCGCGCCTTTTACCGCATCGCCTGCGGGACCGGCGGGAAATTCGCGTTGCGTCCCGCTCACGAGAAACGCGGTGAGCTGCCCGGCTTCTTCATCGGTGAGCCGGAAATGCGGCATGCGCGACGACGCAAAATTCTTCGCAGGATCTTGCAAAAACTCACGCAGCGCGGGCGGTTGCCACTTCGCTTTGAGGTGCGAAAGCGGGACGCGTTTGTATGCATCCTCGCCCTGAAATTCCGGCGTGGTGTGGCAGGCGATGCAGCCGAGATTCGCAAAGAGCGCGCCGCCAAGCGGGATGTTTTCCGCAGCAGGCGCGGTGTCGTCGCGCTTCCCCTGCGAGACGAAATACGCCGCGAGATCACGCGCCCGCGGATCGATCCCGCCATCCACAGCGGCTGGGAAAACGCGCGGCATCAGGCTCTGCGGGCGGATGCTGTGCGGATCGCCGATCCACTGCGCGAGCCACGGCTCGTTGTATTTCGCGCCGAGGTCCGCGAAGACCGGGGCATCCTGCGCGAGTTCTGGCATCCCTTCACCGCGCGGTGGGATGAGCGCCGGATCGGCGTGGCAGGCGGCGCAGCGCATTTGCGCAAAAAGCATCCGCCCTTCGCGCGTGCGCTGACCTTCGCGGAGCGCGGTCGCGGAAATGTCGTGTTTGAAAGACGTCGGCGCGATCGGCTCGGCGGGAAATTCCTTGGAACTCCACGTCACTTGGATAAAGGCGTCCTCTTTGCCATCCGCAGAAAACTCCACCACGATTTTGTTGCCGCCTTTGTTGAGCTGCAGCGTCTTGTTCAAGACCTGCGCGGTGGAATCGCCCGCGCCTTCAAAAAGTTCGCTGCCATTGATCGTGATCTTCAGCGCTCCGCGCACTTCGGCGGCGATCGTGTATTCCGAACGCAACGGCGAAACGATCTCGCCCTCCCACTTCGCCGCGAAAGCTCCAGCAGGCAGAAACGGCGTCGCCGCCGCGCCCGCCGGGACATGCAGCGCGATGATCCGCGCGTCGCGGGTGTCGCTTTTTCCCCCGGCGGTGAAGGTAAGCGTGAGACCCTGCTTCAGCTTCGGCGCGAGTTCCGCGAGCGGCGCGGGCTTCACGGTGCTCTGGGAAAAGCCGCCTGGGGCGAGGGCGAGCAGAGCGGCTAGGACGTGCGGGAGCTTGGTCATGGATAGTGATTGGAGGGCACCGCGAAAAATTCCAAATAAATTTCCAACCCCGCTCCTCCCGGCAGCCCGCCAAAGCGCGAGTTTCTGCGGCGCTCCACCGG
>JANLQB010000892.1:0-6459 GCA_031367565.1 Verrucomicrobiota bacterium | reverse complement strand
GAGCGATCCGCAAAAATTCCCCGATGTGCAGGTGCTGGTAGATCCGGGGACGCCGGATACTTTTGGGCCTGTGACGCGAATTGTCGGATACGAACAGGCGTTCGCGGGGCCGATTGTTTATTACCGGCCGATCACAAGGACGACGTTTGAACGGATCGCAAAGGGCCGCGCTCCGGTTTTGCAAACGATTCGCGCGCCGGCGCCGCAGGAACGGACGGGCAGCGGAGTGTCGCGGCTGGGGCTGCATTTCGATACGCAGCAGGTGAGTCGGAGGTCACTGTTCACGGTGGATTTGAATGGGTCTGCCGACTACTATTGGGACCGTCCTGGGAGCGATGGGAATACCGACTATTCCGGGTCTTTCTCGTTGGCGTATTTGTATAATATCACGCCGAGGCTTTCGACATCGCTAACCGCGAATATCGCGTATATTTCGCAGCCGGATTTCACGCGGATCAATACGCCGAACAGCATCGGTGCGGGAGATTTGGTGAATGCGCTGGGCCGGTTGAATGTGTCCTATCGTTTGACGCCGCGTTTTAGCACGACGTTGAGCGTGGGGCAGAATGCGATCATGTTTGTGAACCAGAATTCGGCGACTGCGGGCGCGAATAATAACGGGGATAGCTATGAAACAACATTTAGCGCGGAGGCCAGATACCTCTGGAAACCGCGCTACACGTTGCTCGCGGAATTCCGTCACGTCCTGATCAACTATCCCGATACCCCTTCCGTCAATGCGGCCTCGAACTTGCTGCTGGTGGGCGCGGAGGTGAAATTGAGTTCCCGGCTCTCGGGAACGCTGCGTCTCGGTGAATCGATCCGCGTTTTTGACGAATCGGGGGACTCGTCGAGTTCGCCGTATGGCGAGGCGCAGATCGCGTATCGGATCGGACCTACGTCGAGTTTACAGTGGAATTCCCGGTTTGGTTACGAAGAACCTCCGGGTGCCGGAAGCGAAGTGCTTTCTTATCGCACTACGCTGAACTATTTTAAAAGCTTCACGCCGCGTCTCAGCCTGTCTGCCGGCATTACCGGGGTCAGCAGGAATACCACTTTCCGCGGAGCGGATGATCAATCCGAGCAGGATATCGACGCGAATATCGCTCTCGAATATCATTTCACGAAGCAGTTCAAGTTGAACACCAGTTTCTCGTTCACGAAAGTCCTCACCTCGGACGGAAACCGGGACTACGATCGGAGCCGGATTTTTATCGGGGCTGAGTATGAATTCTGATTCATGGGTCTCGCGTGAAAAAGTATTGAAAGCTCCATTATTTCATGTTTCTGCCGTTGCGGATTCCACAGCCTCAGCCTATTTATAGTGCCCGTTTCCCCTAAACACACTCCTCTTATGAACGATGCAAGCGAGGTAAAACTCCACTTTTTGGACTACTGGCGAACGATCCGGCTTCGGGCTGGTTTGATCGCGCTCGCCTTCCTCCTCGTGATGATCACGGCTGGCGTCACCGTCTATTTTCTCCCTCGCCAATATTTGTCGAAGGTGACGATGGAAGTGAAACCGGACAATTCCGGTCCGATGAGCAACATCTTCGGCGGAGGAGGGCAGCGTGGCTTGGACCCGCAGTTTGTTTCTACGCAGTTTAATATTCTTCAGAAGACCGAGATTCTCTATCAGGTGATCGAGAATCTGAAGCTCACCGAGGCTTGGTCAATTGAAGGCCGAAGCATGCAGCTTCAAAATGTTTACGGAAAGCTGCTCGGGATGCTGAGTCTCCGGGAAGTCCGAAATACCGGGCTAATCGAAGTGGGTGTTTACAGTACGGACGCGCAGGAGGCGGCCAATATCGCGAACACGATCGCGGTCGTTTATCAGCAGAAGCGCTTGTCGGACCTTCAGAAAAACGTGGAAAAAGGAATGGAGCAGTTGAAGGACGAAGTGGAAAAACAGCGGAAGCGTGCCGACGAAGCGGCGGTGGAAATGGCGAAGATTCGGGCGCGGGATGGGATCATCGATCCCAATCCGACGGATTTTGGCGGTCCACTTGGGGACACCGATCGGAATTTGGTGATGCTTCAAGGCCAGCTCAACGAGGCCCGAGTCATGGCGATGAAATATAACGGGCAGATGACGCAAATCTTGAAGCTGAAGCCCGAAGAGTTGAAGGAAGCGCTGCGAACGCTCGAAGTGAATGATCTCAGTGTCGAAAAGATCATGGACCAACTCCAGTTCGCTGCGACGGATTATATCCGGCTCTTCAATGCAGGTCTTGGTGAAAATCATCCGCGTCTGACTGGTTTGAAGGCCCTTCAAGAGACGTACGCCAGCCAGCTCGCTGCTCAACTGAACACCGTGCGGTCGAATCTCGGCATCAAGATTCAACTTCAGGAAGGCGTCATCTCGGATCTTGCCGCAAAGATGGAAGAGGCGAAGACAGCTCAGATTGCCGACAAGCAAAAAGCCAACGATTACATCGACGCCAAGACCCGTTTTCTTCAGTCGAAACGTATCTACGAGGCGGCACAGACGAAATACGCGACCGAACTTCTCCAGAAAGGCATCGATTTCGATCCGGCGAAAATTTGGGAGAAAGCGGAGCCCGCGATCCGTCCCTCGAAGCCAAAAGTTGCCGCTTACATGGCCTTGGCGGCACTCCTCGGACTCGTGATTGGCGTGGGTCTCGCCTTCTTCATCGAATACCTCGATACCAGCGTGAAAACGCTTGATGACGTCGAACGTTACCTGCAAATCCCCGTCCTTGCCGTCATCCCCAAAGACGTCTCCATGCTCATCAACAGCAAAGGAGATACTGCGGATGCGGAGGCGTATCGTATCCTCCGGGCGAACGTCGAGTTCAACAAACCCGACGGCAATGCCAACACGTTTACGCTGGTCAGCGGCGGCCCTGGCGAAGGGAAATCGACCACGCTGAATAATCTCGCATTCACCTGCGCGAAAGGTGGTTACAATGTCCTCGTTGTGGACGCCGATTTGCGGAGGCCGACGCAGCATTACCTGTTTGATGTAGAGAACGATTTCGGTCTAACGGATTACCTCACGGGAAAAGCCGACCTTGAAGAAATCACCCGCACTACTAAAATCGACAATCTTTCGTTCATCCCGAGCGGTCAGATTCCAGACGGTGCGGTCGGTATTTTGAACAGCCAGCGCATGGTTGAAATGATCGCCAAAGCGAAAGGGCTCTATGATCTGGTGTTTTTCGATTCGCCGCCAATTCTAGGCGTCAGCGATGGCTCGGTTCTCGCCAGTGAGGTGGATGTCACCGTGATGGTGGTCCAGCACCGTCGTTTCCCGCGCGCGATGCTCCTGCGGGTGAAACAGGCCGTGCAACATGCCGGCGGTACTTTGATTGGAGTAGTCTTGAACAACGTCGATACCAAGCACGACGAAGGATACAACTACTACAATACATACAACGACTACTACAACCCGAAGACCAAAGAGGCATCGAAGCGCGAAACCGCCACGGCGGGTGCTGCGACTCCGGCGCGTCCGCGCTCTACTGAACGGGAAGAATACTAACCCACGTATGCGCGCACTCTTCCTTTTTATCGTCGCCTTAATTTCGGCGGTCGTTTCATCGGCCCAAGCCGAACCTCGCGTAGCCAAAGCGGTAGCCGCAGCGGCCTCAGACGGTGCTCCTGCTGCGATGCGCACTGCTTCCAGTGTGGTCCTTCGACCAAATGACGTGATCGAGCTTCGCCTCAGCGGGATGCCGCCGGACGATGCCCAGCAGTTTAATGGAACGGCCTACACCATCGGTGGCGACGGTAACGTCAACGTCCCCTACGCGGGTTCGCTGCAAGCCGCAGGCCGCACTGCGAGCGAACTGGAGCGGGTGATCGAGCGCAGTTTGATCGAGAAGAAAATTTTTCGCTGGCCCACTGCCACCATCAACGTCGCCAGCACCGTGCGTTTTGTCGTGATAGGCGGAAATGTCCGCGGCCCATCGCGGATGCCATGGTCTCCGGATTTGACTCTAATGTCCGCGATCGCAGCGGCTGGTGGTCCCGGAGATTTTGCGAGCGATAAGGTCAACCTGATCCGCGGAGGAAAGATCACACTTTACAGTTACAAAAAGCTGAAGAAAGACCCGAGTCAGGATCCGCGCCTTTTGCCGAGCGATCAGGTCGATTTGCTCTGATTTTGCGGTTTAGTTTAGGATGAGGAAATCAGCGCCCTATTTTTCCATAGATACCCCACGCCCGAGTAAAGCGTGAGGATGAGGGCGAGGGCGATTAGAATTCCGCCGCCGATCCTCCAGGCGAAGGTCCACCACATTCCGCTGTGACCGAGCCCTGCGGTGGCGAACTCCTTAATCGAGAGGAGCAGTAGGAAAAAGCAGACGGTCACGATTTGCCAGAGCGTTTTGTGTTTTCCCATCCGCTCTGATGGCAGCACGATTCCCTTATTCGCCGCGAGGAGTCGCAGGCCAGTAATCGCGAATTCGCGCGAGATAATGACGATCGCGACCCATGCGGGGAACGCGTCCAGCGGCACGAGCAGGATGAACGCGGCGGCCATCATGATTTTGTCCGCGAGCGGGTCCATGAGCTTCCCAAAATCGGTCACGAGATTTCGCTTCCGGGCGATCGCGCCATCGAGGTAGTCGGTGATTCCGGCGGCGATGAAAATGATCAGCCCGGTCGTGCGGGCGAAGCGCCACTCCATCGAGAGCGTGGCGACGAAAACCCCGGTGAGGATGAACCGCGCGGCGGTCAGGCGATTTGGGAGATTCATCGGCAGGAAAGTGCGCCGCGCCTGTAAAGAAGCGTGCTGACGAGCGGTGCGGCGGAAAACTCCATTGCCATTGGCGACACATTGCCGGTAGCCTCCCGGCCCTCTCAAGTTCTGATTCAACAAAATTAACCAAGTACGCACCACACTACTTCATGAGCACATGTGATATCGGCCTCATCGGCCTTGCCGTTATGGGCGAAAACCTCGTTTTGAACATGGAGTCGAGGGGCTTCACCGTTGCGGTCTTCAACCGCACCACGAGCGTCGTCGATGCCTTTGCCGCTGCGCGTGGAAAGGGGAAAAATTTCGTCTTCGCGAAGTCGCTTCCGGAATTCGTGGCCGCGCTCAAGCGCCCTCGGAAAGCGCAGATCATGGTGAAAGCGGGCGCGCCCGTCGATGCGGTGATTGAGCAACTGATCCCGCTGCTGGAGCCCGGCGACATCATCATTGATGGTGGAAACTCCCTTTGGACCGACACCCAACGCCGCGAAAAGTACCTGAAAGAAAAGGGTATCCATTTCTTCGGCGTCGGCGTCAGCGGCGGTGAAGAAGGTGCGCTGAAAGGACCGTCGATCATGCCAGGCGGATCGAAGGAAGGCTGGGAGGCACTGGCTCCGATTTACACGAAAATCGCCGCCGTCGCGGAAGGCGAATCGTGCTGCCGCCACATGGGCCCGGACGGCGCGGGGCATTATGTGAAAATGGCGCACAACGGAATCGAGTACGGCGATATGCAGCTCATCTGCGAAGGCTACGCGATTTTGAAAGCGGCGCTTAATCCGTCCGCCGACGAGTTCGCGCAGATTTTCACCGACTGGAACAAGGGCGAGCTCGACAGCTTCCTCATCGAAATCACCTCGAAGATTTTCACGAAAAAGGACGCTGAAACCGGCAAGGCCATCGTCGATCTCGTCCTCGACAAGGCCGGACAGAAGGGGACCGGAAAATGGACCGTCGGACATGCCGTCGAGATGGGCGTCCCGCTCAGCGTCATCGGCAGCGCCGTCGAAGCGCGCATCCTTTCCTCGCTCAAAGACGAGCGCGTCGCTGCGAGTAAAGTGCTCGCCGGGCCTGCGCCGAAGCCATTCTCCGGCGATCGAACGAAGCTCATCGAAGCCGTGCGCGATGCACTCTACGCGAGCAAAATCATCAGCTACGCGCAGGGCATGGTGCAGCTTGGGAAGGCCAGCGAGCTTTACAACTGGCACCTGAATTTCGGCGACATCGCGAGCATCTGGCGCGGCGGCTGTATCATCCGCGCGCGGTTCCTCAATCGTATCACCGAGGCCTACCGCAAAAATCCCGCGCTCAAAAATCTCGTGCTCGATCCGTTCTTTGCCGAAGTGCTCCAGCGCACGCAGGCGAACTGGCGCATCGCCATCCAGACCGCGATCGAATACGGCGTCGCCGTCCCGGCCTTCAGTAGCGCGCTGGCCTACTTCGACAGCTACCGCTCCGCCAATCTCCCCGCGAATCTGCTCCAAGCGCAGCGCGACTACTTCGGCGCGCACACCTTCGAGCGCACCGACAAGCCGGCGGGCGAGTTTTTCCACTACGACTGGCTGACATAAGGCGGAAACGTCGGCGGGGAAAACTCCGGGGGCACACTCGTCTCGTGTGTTAGTCTTCGCGTCCCGCGAAGACGAACTTTCACAGAAAAATTAGAGCGAGGAGGACCGGAAACTTCATGATGCTGACTGGATTTCTGCGGCTTCCTGCTGGGTGACGAGATCGTC
>JANLQB010000879.1:0-1971 GCA_031367565.1 Verrucomicrobiota bacterium | reverse complement strand
GCGTGGCATCGCCGAAGTGCTCGCTGCGGGCGTGAAAATCGTCAATCCAGGCGAAAAGCTCCGCCAACGTGGGCAACGATTTGGTTTGCTTGCGAGCAGTCATGGTCAGCTTCCGGGCTGCCAGCAGCGGATGCGTTCGGGGTCGCGGCCGGGGAGTTTGACGAAGGCGACGCCGCCGACCAGGTAGGTGTCGGAGAATTCGTTGGCTTGGAGCTTGCGGCCGAAGACGCCCTGGAGCGCGCCGAGGCCTTTCTGCGACTGTGCGCAGGCGAAGGCGATCACGGTGCCGAGTTGGGTGGTGAAGTCGTCGGCCTGGCCCTCGAAATCGCTGGGATCTTGGGACAGGAGCATGACGACGGAACCTTTGGAGCGGCCTTGGCGGACGAGATCGACGAGGGATTCGGAGCGGCGTTCTTTGAGGACTTTGCGGGCTTCATCAAGGACGAGCAGGTGGCGGAAGCTGCGAAAGCCGCCGGTCACCGGCGAGTCGGGCTGGTCGAGGAGGAAGGCGCTGACGGCATCGAGCAAGACGAGGGTGACGAGGCGCTTCAATTCCTCGGGCAGACCCTTGAGGCTCACGATCCAGGACTGGCTAAAGAACTGCGCGGGCTGGAGCTTGGCGTCGAAGCAGCGCAGGTGGGTTAGTTCGTTGAGGCGGCTGACGATGCTATCGTTTTCCTTTCCGTTGTTGCGGAGTTCTTGTTCGTAGGTTTCGCGGATGGTTTCGAAATTGCGGTCGCCGCCGTTGGTGCTGACGTGCTCGATGGCGGTGCGGAGCAGGTCCTTTTGCAAATCGCCGGGTGCTTTGCAGCAGAGGACGAGGGTATCGCGGAGGCGCATGGCGGCGCGGGCGATTTTCATGGGTGCGGTGTCGGCGCGGGGGAGGAAATCGAGTGGGACGGGGTCGGTGCCGGCTTCCATCGCCCCGACGTTTGGCAGCGCGGCAAAGGGACCGATGGGGCGACCGTCGGCGACGAATTCGCCTTTCGGGTCGATGAAAAGAAACGGGATGCGCGCCTGGCTCGCCAGCTCCAACGCGATTTGCACGCCGGTCGTGGTCTTACCCTTGCCGATCGCTCCCATGAGCGCGATGTGCGGCGGGACGCCCGGCGCGTTGAGGACAAAATCCACCGGCTTGTCGCCGGGATGGGTGCGGCTGATGGAGCCGACCTTCAGCCGGATTTCGCCGGCGACTCCGCTCGCTGGCATTCCACCCACTTCCACGGCTGCGCCCGTCTCTGGCAGCCACTCAGCGAGCCTTTGCACGAGCTTGATTTCATTGCCGCCGCAGCGTTCCAGCTCCTCGCGGACGAGCCCATAGCCGCGCGCCCAGTGCGCTTCGGTGAGTGCGCGCAGGTCATCGACCGTCGCATCCGTGCCAAGCTGGCCGTCGAGAATCAGCGCGCTCAGCCATAGGTCGTCATCGGCCCCGAAGAGATTTTCGCCGGGGATGACGCGGGAGTGAAACTTCGTGTCCCGCGGCAGCGGGTCGGGGCGCGAAGGCTCGGCGAGGGAGCGGCCGATGAGCAGGCGCGCGGCTTCGTAGCGGTAGGCCAGGCCGTAGGCGGTGCGCAGTTTATCCTCGAAGGCGGCCGATTCCTCCGTGGCTTTGAACTGCGCTTTCCAGACCTGCTCCTTGAATTCCAGATTCATAAAATCAGCGGCCGAAATACGCGCCGGGCTGCACCACCGAGCCGGTGGCGCGGCCTTGGAATTCGACGAGGAAGGTTCTGCGAGGTGGAGCTCTTGATCGTCTCCGCCAGCACGGGCGTCACCTCCTCGTCGTGCGTCAGGATGATGACCTGATCGAGGTCCACGTTTTTCAGCGCCTGGAGCGTCCGGGGCCGGTATTCGGAATCGGCGTTGCCGAGCGGCGTGTCGATGACGAGCGGGATGCGCCGCCGCGTCATCTCCGCGAGTGCGAGAGAGAAGGCGATGCCGAAGGAGCGCTTCTCAAACCCGCTGAGCATC
>JANLQB010000407.1:0-6923 GCA_031367565.1 Verrucomicrobiota bacterium | reverse complement strand
TCGGCGGCGCGACGACCAGCAAGGCGCACACGGCGGTGAAAATCGCCCAGCATTACAGCCAGCCCGTCGTGCACGTGCTCGACGCCAGCCGCGCCGTACCGATCACCACCACGCTGCTGAACAAAGAAGGCAAAGCCGCCTTCATTGAGAAGCACAACGCTGAATACGAAAAGCTCCGCGAACTGCACGCCGCACCGAAACCAAAACTCTTTCCGCTCGAAAGCGCCCGCAAAAATCGGACGCCGATCGAGTGGCGCGCGGAGGACATCGCGCAGCCGGAATTCACCGGCGTCCGCGTGCTGGAAGACTTCCCGCTCGCGACGTTGCGCGAGTTCATCGACTGGTCGCCGTTCTTTCACACATGGGAATTGCGCGGCGTCTATCCATCCATCCTCACGCACGAAAAATACGGCGAGCAGGCCACGAAGATTTACGCGGACGTCAACGCGCTCCTCGATGAAATCATTACCAAGAAGCTACTCACCGCCCGCGCCGTGTACGGCTTTTTCCCCGCAAACGCTGTCGGCGATGACGTGGAACTTTACACCGACGAAGCACGGACGACGAAGCTCACGACACTCCACTTCCTCCGCCAGCAGATGGAGAAAAAAAACGGCGAACCGCATCGCTCACTCGCGGACTACATCGCGCCGGAAGGCTTCGCCGATCACGTCGCCGGATTCGCGGTCACGACGGGCATCGGCTTGAAGGAGATCGTCGAGAAATACCAAGCGGACCTCGACGACTACAACGCGATCATGGCCGAAGCGATCGCCGATCGTCTCGCGGAAGCGTTCGCCGAATGCCTGCACAAACGAGTGCGCGATGAGTGGGGCTACGGTCGCGCCGAGAATCTCTCGAACGACGACATGATCGCCGAAAAATACCGCGGCATCCGCCCCGCCGCCGGCTATCCCGCGTGTCCCGACCACACCGAAAAAGGCACGCTCTGGAAGCTCCTAGAAGTGGAGAAAAACACCGGCATCAAAATCACCGAATCCTTCGCCATGTGGCCGGGCTCCAGCGTGAGCGGGCTCTACTTCGCGCATCCGCAATCACGCTACTTCGGCCTCGGCAAGATCGACCGCGATCAAGTCGCCGACTACGCGCCGCGCAAGGGCATGAGCATCGAGGAGGTCGAGCGCTGGCTTGGGCCGAATCTGAATTACTGAGCGGGCTCGGCGATCGGCAAGGTGAAGCGCACGAGCGGGCTGGTGCGATCGGTAAACGTCAGGCGGGCGGCGACACTGCCTTCGCGATCTGCGTTGCGGCCCTGGCCAGGTGAGTCGGTCGCGGCTCCGAATGTCGTGATGAACGCCACGGTTTTCTCCTCGCCGTTCACGTCGAAAGGATCGCCGGTGCGCCACGAGCCACCGCCAGTTTTCCAGAGCGTCCATGGCCCAGAGGCCGGTCTTGTTTGCACGCGTGACGCCGGGGCCGCTGCGTCGCTGCCAGAGATGTTGCCCATCGTCGCGGGATTATTGGTGAAATCGCGCACGTCCTGGGCGGGCCGAAGATTCGCCGTGATCGTCACGGTGCCCCTGGCCAGCGTCGCATTGTCCACGTCGGCGACCGTCCCTGCCGCATCACGTCGCCCGCCTTCAGCGAATTCGCCCGCGCGGGCGCGGCCAGGAGTTGAAAAAGCGCGAGCAAACACGCGAAACGCCCGAGCAATCGGGACGAGAG
Source organism: Verrucomicrobiota bacterium (assembly GCA_031367565.1). Classification (GTDB taxonomy): domain Bacteria; phylum Verrucomicrobiota; class Verrucomicrobiia; order Chthoniobacterales; family Chthoniobacteraceae; genus JANLQB01. The sequence goes on along the minus strand of JANLQB010000407.1, from coordinate 5,237 downwards.
ACGCAGCACGTCTCTGCGAAAAGACAGGAGTTTCGTAAGGCAAACCCCAGCCCAAACAGACGTTATGCTTGCCCTCCCCAAATGTCCTTCAGCCCCCGCTCAGGGACGCGATCCGAGGCTCACTCGTAGTGCCGTAGCTTAGGTCGGCCGACCATACTGGAAGTGCATCGGATCGCGTTTGGAAAAATTGCCGCCCCAGTAAAAACCCCATTTCTCGAAAACGGGCCGCAACTCCACGATGCTGCCTTTGTCGCCTTTGGGCGCACCTTCGCTGCCCCAGCCGTTCCACTCGTCATTGAGGTCAAAGGCCACGCCCCAACTGTGCGGGCTGAGCGGGCGGCTGGGATTTCTCGCGATGTGGCGCGGCACAAATCCGCCGGACCAGAAGAGCAGCTTTTCGCGCAGCTTCGGCTTCGATGCGATCTCCGCGAAAGCATTCGCGAACGGCTCCGCGATGAGGCGATGCAAGCGCACCTTGCCGCCAAATCTCCCGCCATCCGACGCGATGCCTTTGAGCACGGGAACCTCGATCGTCACGATATTGCCCGCTTCCCACGAACCGAGAATCTGGATCGAGCCATCGCGCAGCGAGCGGAAGTCGAACTTGCCGAAATAGCGATTCAGCTCCGGCACATCGAACCAGCGCGGCTCGTTGTCCGAGGTCGGCGAAACGGTGACCGCGGACGCGGTAAGCCCAGCGGGCGTGGGCACGATCACGTTCACGATGTCGTCCGTCTTGATCTCCAGAAAACGCGCGAGGCCGGGCGAGAGATCGGCGATGCGCCCAGTGCGCTCGTGCGGTCCCCAATCGACCACGCGGGCCTGCGCCGAACGGCCATTGGTCGGGTCTTGCACGGTCACTTGCGCGGTGCGGAGAAAGGCTTTCGGTGTCAGGGAATAGTCCCACCGGCACGCGATGTAGAATTTTTCGGTATTCAATCTACGGCCCCAGCCGGACGCGTGCGCGGCGGATTCGGAGAGGAAAAAGTCGGACGGATAATCGTCGGCCTGGCTCTGCTTTTCGATCAGCGCGAGGTCTTCAGTCGGCGTCATCCCATCGTCGTCCGGCCCGCCAAATGTGGACATGCGGCCCTGCCATACGATGTGGTTCGCACCGAGCGGGACACCACCTTTTCGCGCCGCGATAAGCGGCACCGGCTCGCCTTCGATGAAGACATCCGCGTAGCAAATGAACGAATAACCTTTGTCCGAAAGCTCCTCAAAAAGCTCATTGATGTCGTCCTCACTCGCGTTCGCCTTGGCGCGGAAAAGCTCCACGTCGCCCACGAGTTCATCGGTGCGTTCGCTGAAAGTGAGCACGTTCATTTCCTGCTCGGCGACGGTGCCTTTGCTGATCGAGATCAGCTCAAATCCTTCCGCCTCATTGCGCGCGATGCCTGCGGCGAGATCATCAAGCGTGAGCGTTTTCGGGGCGCTCTTCAGTTTCGTTTTCATGGTTCGTTAAAGCGGCTCGGTCTTGCTCTTGTCGGTCACGACCGGCGGCGCGGTTTTCGGAATGGGCGTTTTCGACGTGGGCTTTCCGTCGATGCCTTCGATCGGTTCGGCGATCACGGGCGGCGCGACTTTGATCCGCTCCGGTCTATTGGCCGAAACGCCGAACGCTTTTTCCCAAGTCGCAAGTTCCGTCTTCGATCCGATGTCATTCACCACCTCCGCAAGCACGCCGATCGCCTCGGATTCCATCACCGGGATATTTCCCGCCTGAAGGATCGTGACAGCCTTCGCCGAATCGCGCTGCCGCTTCAGATCATTTACGAAACTTCCGAGCGCGCGCCGACGCCGGGAGAGATCGTTGCTGACTGTCGGCGCATAACTCCGCGCTGGTGCACTTCCGCGCGCTTGCGCCGCGATCATGCCCCCATCGATCTGGAACGAAACCGGCGGCGCTTTCTCCGCCACGCTCACCTTCCCGCCTTCCGCCCGAATCGCCTGCACCGCCGTGTCGTTCGAGATCGCGCGCAGCGCCCCGAGCATCGTCCCGCGATTGTAATACTCGAGCACGTCGATGATCGCGAGACTCGCCGGGTAATCCTCGATGCTGCGCGAAAGATTTTTCACGATCTCGTTCAGCTTTTCCGTCCGCAGCGCCCGCATCTTCGCCATCAGCACCGGCGCGGTGTGATTCAGGTAAAAATTCTTCTCCACCGTGGCGCGCGAAAACCCGAGTCCGCCCGCAATCGCTGACAGCATCTTGGTCTGTGCGCCCGGCGTGATCAGCGTCGCCGCCGTGTTCAGGCCAAACATCGACATGTCGATGAAGCTGTCCCGCGTCGCTTTCCCGAGCATCAGATCGGCTTCGTAGCGGCTGAAGCGATAATCGCTTACGAAGATCAGCCGATACACGAGATCGTTCCGCTCACGACGCGTCCCAATTGCCGTCACGTCCGCGCCCGCGAGTTCCTTTTCCCACTTCGCCACGACGCTCGAAGCCAGCGGACTCGCCGGCGCGAATGGATTGCCGAGGCGGTTTGTTTGATTGATGCCGGCGCAACCAGAGAGCAGCGCGGCGGCAAGCATGGTGAAAAGACGGGCGGTTTTCGGCATCATAATGCGGCGAGTGAACGGTGTGGCAACGACGGGCCAACGTGGTTCCGCCAAGAACACACCACCATGCAATCAAACTTTCCCGCGCCTGCCCATGCGCAATTGCGTCGCATGGCCGCAATCCTACGGCTGCGATACGCGCAAGCGCTGGAACATCTGCGGTGCGGGTCCGATCACTTTGCGCGGTGACCGAAAATCCAGCGTTCACTTTCCACTGCTCGAAAAGCGAAAACGTGCGGCGGGAGATGGCTCCGGTGTCGTCGGAATCGCCGACGAAATTTGAGGAGCGCAGCCGGTAAAAGTAGATCGTATTCGCGGCGAGTCCCGTGTCGGTGAAGGACGTGGGAACAGCTTCATTTGATTTGGGGGGCCGAAACTGGTTGCGACGGATCGTGCGGCTTCCCGATCCCGCCAAGGCGCAGCGCGCTCCTTCTTTCCCTTGCCGTCCCCCGCCCCGCCCCGTACACGTCCCGCCGAAAAAATGACGTTGCATCCGGATGAAAAAATCGCGGGCGTTCTCACGCCTCTCTTTGCACTACGCGGCACACGCGACCTCGGCATCGGCGACATCGGCGCGCTGCGGGTGTTTCTCACTTGGTCGCACGACAACGGATTTCGCGTCGTGCAACTGCTACCGATCAATGAAACCGGGAGCGATCACTCGCCTTACAACGCGATCTCATCCGTCGCGCTCGATCCCACGACGATCGAGACGACGCCGGGCGCGCTCGCCGATCTGACGGAGGAAGATTTTGCGGACGCGACGAAGCACGTCGATCTGCACGCACTCAGCACCGGCCCCGTCGCTTACACGATCGTGAAGCCGCTCAAGCGCGCGCTGCTGCAAAGGGCGTTCGCGAGGTTCACCGTGACGAGCTGGAAAAAGAACGACACACGCGCGCGCCGCTTCCGCGCCTTCCTGCGCGCCGAGGCGGCGTGGCTCGATGCCTACGCGCTTTTCCGCGTGCTCATGGATGAAAGCGAGGGCGGCGAACGCTGGGACGTGTGGCCGGAGGAGCAGCGCACTTTTTCCGCTGCGCAGAAGTGGCTCGCCGCGCAGCCTGCGGCGTTTCGGCGCGAGATCGCCGACAAGATGCGCTTCGCGATGTGGGTGCAGTGGATCGCGGCGACGCAGTGGGCAGCGCTCCGCGCCGAGGCCGATGCGCTCGACATCGCGCTCATGGGCGACATCCCATTCGGCGTTTCTTACTACAGCGCCGATGTGTGGGCGGATCACGAGATTTTCGATCATCGCTGGAGCGGAGGAGCGCCGCCGGAGCGGGTTTTTGAAACCGATCCGTTCACCTACAAATGGGGCCAAAACTGGGGGGTGCCGCTTTACAACTGGGCGGAGCTGCGGAAGCGCAATTTCGACTGGTGGCGTCAGCGCGTGGTGAAAGTGCGCGAAGTTTTTCACCTCTTTCGCATTGATCACATCCTCGGCTTTTACCGCATCTACAGCTTCCCGTGGCGGCCCGCGTTGAATGCGGAATTTCTCCCGCTCACGCTCGAAGAAGCCGAGACGCGCACCGGCGGCGACCTCCCGCATTTCCGCCCGCACGAGGACGACACGCCCGAGCATCGCGCCTCGAATCGCACGCTCGGCGAGGAGCTTCTCAAAGTGCTCATCGAAGTCTGCGGCCCGCACACGCTCATCGGCGAAGACCTCGGAACCGTTCCGGAATACGTGCGCCCGAGCCTCCTGGAACTCGGCATCGCCGGCTTCCGCGTGCCGCAGTGGGAACTGGAAAGTGATGGGCAACTCATCCCCGGCGAACGCTACGACCGGCTCAGCGTCGTGACGTATGCCACGCACGATCACCCGCCGATCCGCGTGATGTGGGATACGTGGATGCAGACGATCGAGGCCGCCATTCACGACCCGGAAAAGCTCGCGGAGAAACGCGATTTCGCTTGGTGGGAAGCACGCCGCATCGCCCGGTGGTGCGGCTTCGACGTGCCGGAAATCATGCCCTTTGCCAAAGTCCACGAACTCCTTCTCGCCGGCCTCTTTCGCTCAAATTCCTGGATGGCCATCTGCATGATCACCGATCTCTTCGGCACCGCGCAGCGTTTTAATGTCCCCGGCGCCGTCGCCGATACGAACTGGAGCTCGCGCCTCGATCTCCCCGTCGCATCGTGGAAAAACGACCCCACGATTTCCGCCAAGATGCACGCCATCACCGCGCTCCTCACGGCAACGGATCGCACCGCGAAATAAGTTGCCGCCACCCGCGCGTCTGTTGAATCTCCCGCCCTCACTTTCCCACATATGAAAACTCCAATTCGTGTCGCAGTCACCGGGGCAGCAGGCCAAATCGGCTACTCCCTCCTTTTCCGCATCGCCTCCGGCGCCATGTTCGGCCCGGATCAACCGGTCGAACTCAACCTCATCGAAATCGCCCCCGCGCTTCCCACTCTCGGCGGCGTCGTGATGGAACTCGACGACTGCGCGTTTCCTCTGCTCAAAAAAATCACTGCCACTGCCGATCTCGACGAAGGCTTCCGGGGCGTGAACTGGTCGCTCCTCGTCGGCAGCGTCCCGCGCAAGGCCGGCATGGAACGGAAGGATTTGCTCGGCATCAACGGGAAGATCTTCATCGGGCAAGGCCAGGCTATCGCAAAAAACGCGGCGTCCGATGTGCGCGTCCTCGTGGTCGGAAATCCGTGCA
>JANLQB010000796.1:0-12318 GCA_031367565.1 Verrucomicrobiota bacterium | reverse complement strand
GAAGATGCCCGTGTTGTAGGGAACTTCCATTTGGTAAATCGTCACGCTGTCCGGCTGCAACTCGATCGTCTTCGCGATGTTGCGCTGCCAGTTTTCGTCGGTCTCCTCGACCATGCCGGCGATGAGGTCGATGTTGATCTGCGGAAAGCCGATACTCCGCGCGAACGAATATGCGCGATAGATTTCGTCTTCCTTGTGCGCGCGTCCGTTGATCTCGAGGAGGTGCTTGTCGAAATTCTCCACGCCGAGCGAAAGCCGCGTGATCCCGATCGCGCGGATCTCCGAAAGCTTCGCCTCCGTCAGCGTCCCCGGCTCCGCCTCGAACGCGACTTCCTCCACTTCATCCCAAGGCAGCAGCGCCTTCATGCGATCCGTCAGTGCCTTGAGCTGCGCGACCGAAAGATAGCTCGGCGTGCCGCCGCCGAAATACACAAACTTCGGCTTCCGCCCCGCGATCCGCGGCGTGCGCGCATACATCTCCATCTCGGACATTCCCGAGTCGATGTAGCCCTTGATGTCGTCGGCGTTTTTGTCCGTATAAACGCGGAAATAACAGAAGTGGCAGCGCTTCCGGCAAAACGGGATGTGGAAATAAACGCCGAGCGGCGTGCCCTCCGGCGCGGGCGAGGCAAGCGCGCGCTGCACATCGGCATCGTGATCTTTTTGCCAGAAAGAAAACGGCGGATAGTTCGCGACGAAATAGTTGCCCGCGGTGGTGTCGTCGCTTTCGGCGAGGAGTTGATCGAGAAGTTCGGTCGTCATTTTTTTGTAGCCTCGGTTTGGGGCGCGAGGGCGCCGATGGCGAAAAGGTTGCCGTCTTCCGCACCGACGACGATGAGGCCATCGCTCACGGCGGGCGAGGCGGTGACGGGGGCGCCGACTTCAAACGTCCAGCGTTCTTTTCCGTCCGCCAGCGTCACGCAGTAGAGGCGTCCGTCGCCAGAGCCGACGACGATCGCATCGCCGCACACGACGGGCGAGCTCTCGACTTCGCCACGCGTTTGGAAAGTCCACACGGACTTGCCAGTCGCGCGGTCGATGCAGTGCAGACGTTTGTCGCGGCAGCCGAGGATCACGCGGTCGTCAGTGACGGCGGCGGAGGAGAAATACGGGAAATTGCGGTCGCGATATTTCCAGAGGACGGAGCCTGCTTTCGGGTCGATCGCGAGGACGAGATTGCCGTAGTTGCCGACGTAGCCGATGCCGTCCGCGACGGCGACGGACGAGGCGATGTAGGCATCGGATTCGATCTGACGCAGCTCCGCGCCGTCGGCGAGTTGCAGGACGTGAATGTAGGAATCGCAGCCGCCGAAAAGCACTTCGCCGGTCGGCAGCAGCGCGGGCGTGCCGTTGATGTAATTGTCGGTCTGGTGCGTCCAGACGGATTTGCCGGTCGCGGCATCGATACAATGCAAATTGGAATCGTAACTACCGATCACCAGCCAAGTGCCTTCGCCGTTTGGATTCTTCGCGTGATTCGCGCCGCCGAGGATTTTGTCGCCGGTTTCGTATTTCCACTTTTGCGCGCCGGTCGCGGCGTCGAGCGCGTAGAGATTGGCGTCGGAGGAGCCGAGAAAAACGACGCCGTCGAGGACGAGCGGCGTGGCCTCGATCGGGCCGAGCGTTTTGAAGGTCCACAGCTCTTTGCCGGTGGAAAGTTCGAGCGCGTGGACGACGCCCGCATCATCGCCGACAAACACGCGACCGCCCGCAATCGCCGCGCCAGCCTTGATCGGCTTGCCGAGGTTGGTGGACCAGAGTTGGGTGGGTTTCGCGGGTGCGGGCATCTGCGCGAGGCCGCGGAGCTGCGGGCCGCCGCGGTGCATGGGCCAGTCGGCGAAGGCGGAAGTCGTAAGGAGCGCGAGCGCGAGTGCGAAAAAGGTGGAGCACTCGACCCGAGTGCCGTTCGCGGCGACCCGCCGCAAATACCGTGAGCGGCCTCGTGGTTCAAAATCGAAATGTGCAAAGGACGCATTTTCCCGTCCTTTCGGCGGGTCGCCGAAAGGGGCATGCGAGTCGCAGGCTCCACCCTTCATCCGAGCGCCTCCGCGTAAAGTTCCTCGAAATCCTTCGCATCGATTTTGCGCGGGTTGAAACTCGCGGTCCATTGCTGCGCGGCTTCGGCGGCTAGTTTGGGAAAGGCACTGCGATCGATGCCGAGTTTGGCGATGCCTTCGCGCATCCGGGCGGCGTCGAGGATCGTGTCGAGTTCACCGATCAAATCGTCGATCGACGAAAGCCCCGCGATCATTGCGAGTTCGAGGTAATGATTGTGCGCTTCGGGATCGCGCGCGTTGAAGGCGATCACCGCAGGTAGCATGAGGCCAACGGCCTGGCCGTGGACGATGCCGTAGTGCGCAGTAAGCGGATTCGCGGCGGAGTGAGCGGCACCGAGCATCGAGTTTTCGATCGCCATGCCGGCGAAGGCTGCGCCGAGCTGCATGCGGCTGCGCGCTTCGAGGTCGCGCGGGTTTTCGAGCACACTTTCCAACGCGCCGAAACACAGGCGGAAGGCTTCGCGTGAATACATCGCCGACAGTAAATTGCGCCTTTTCGTCACCGCCGTCTCGACCGCGTGGGCGATGGCATCCACGCCAGTGCACGCGGTCACGCGAGGTGGCTGCGAGACGGTGAGCAGTGGATCGAGGATCGCAATCGCCGCCGCCGCTTTTACATCGCCACACGCCATTTTCTGATGCGTCGTTTCATCCGAAATCAGCGCGAACGACTGGCACTCGCTGCCCGTGCCCGCGGTGGTCGGGATCGCGATCAGCGGCAGCATCGGTTTCGTCGCTTTTCCGACGCCCCAATAATCCTGGATCCGCCCGCCGTTCGTCAGGATGAAATTCGCGCCTTTTGCCGTGTCCATGCTGCTGCCGCCGCCGAGGCCGACGATGAAATCGATGCCCGCCGCGCGCGCGACTTCCACGCAACGATCCACGTCGGCCGTCGTCGGATTTTCGCGCACGTCGTCGAAAATGGTGACGTGCAATCCCGCGGCTTCGAGGAACGAAACGGCGCGCGATGGATGCCCGGCAGCGGCGAGACCTTTGTCCGTGACGAGCAGCACCTGTTTGCCGCCGAGTTCCCGCGCGAGTTCACCCACTCGCTCCATCGAATTCGCGCCGAAAATGAGCCGGGTCCGTGGATGATGATCGAAGCCGGTGAGGTGCATCAGAGTTCGCGTTTTCCGGTGACGATCACACCGCGCGTTCGATCGAGCGGCGTTTGTAGAGGAACTCGAACATGTTGCCCTCGTGCGGCTGATCCCACGAAATTTTCATTGTGGAAATCGGGCCGAGATTCAGGCGCTCGATGAGCGGCGAATCGAGAAGCTGGCCGGTGAAAGTCGGATCGTTCGTGATCGCGGTGACGACGAGCGACGGGCCGATTTTCGCGAGCACGTCCTTTTGCGGAACCTCGACGACGCTAGCGTACGGGCAGAGATATTCCTTGTTCGCGAGCGGGTGATCGAAGGAATCGCAGAGCACGATCGTCGGCCGCAAATAGACGCCGCCTTCAAACTCCGCCTTGCGCGGACCGCCGCGATATTTCGCCGTCACATCCGTCGCGCCCGGGGTTTGCAGGCCGGATTCGATCGCCGCATCGGTGAACTCCGCCATCTTCGGATTCGCGAAACCGGACAACTTCGCGTTCTCATCCGAAGGCGACAGCGGCGCGACCGGGCCGAGTTTTTGCGCGAGAGCGTCGGCGATTTCCGCAGCGTGACGCGGCACCACGACGGCGCTCGCATTCACGCAGGAACGCCCGCCGTTGTCCGCGATCGACGCCACGATGAGGTCGATGAAATCCGGCCAGCGGTCGATTTCGTCCTCACCGATCACGATCTTGCTGAAGCCGGGGCCGTGGACGGAAAACTTCGGGTTGTCGCGATACTGCGCGACGGTGTTGGCGTCCCCGAAAATCAGCGCGCGTCCGCAGAGTTTCATCACCTCGCCCGAGCCTTCGTGGTCGGTCGGGTAAAAGCCAAACGCATCCGGCGGAGCGCCCGCGGCGATGAAGGCCTGGATCAAACGAAATGGCGTCCACGGCTCCTCGCGACCCGGCTTGATGACCACCGGCGTTTTCAGGGCGATGGCTGGCAGCCAGAGCGAATTCACTGCGGGCGAATTGCTCGGCATCACAAGCCCGAGCGCATTCGTGGTCGGGTAAAAACTCACCGAACAGCCCGCCTGTTCGCCGTAGCCGCGATCGATCACCTCCATCGGCAGCCCGCGCGAAAGCCCGTTCAGCACCGTGCGCACATTGGTCAGCGCATGATAAATCTTCGCCATGTTCCGCTTCACCATGATGTGCGGCAGCCCACTCGTAGCGCTCAGCGTCTCGATGTATTCCTGCGCCGTTTGCGTGTGGCCCTTGTCGCCGAGCGGCAGCGTCCCATTCAGAAAAAACTCACCCGCTTTCCCGGAGATCGAGATCAACTCCGCGACCGTATATTTTTTCAACGCCGCGCGGGCCTCACCAATCCGCCCGAGATCCTTTCGCAAAATGCCCGCGTTCACCTGGCTGACTTGCGCCATCACCTCGCCGGTCCGGTGATTTAGGACGTCCGTCTTTTCAAGGCTTTCGTAAGGTTTGCCACGGCGAAGTGCGGGAAGGTGAGGAATATTCATGGAAGCGGAAGAAGCCGTATTTTATACGTCTGCGTATTATATCCGGCAACGGCTTTTTTATTTGAAGCCGCGGTCAGGATCTCGGCTCGGCAGCATCGCGTGCGCGGCGCGGACATGGGTGCAAAGGCTGGCTAAAGCCGGGACTCCAAACGAACCGTCTGAAGGCGAAACTCCGAACGGCAACTGGCGATTCGCCTACTGCTTTTTGTCTTGAGCCTCGCCTTTTTTCTCCGCTGCGGAGTCGCCCTTCGGATGGATCGACGCGGGATCGGGCGCGACTTTTTCGGCCACGGGCTTGGTGGGAATGTGGAGCCTCTTCATCGTTGGCCGAGCTACACGGACAACGTGCGTGGGACAAGCGCGTGGGCTGTTGTCATTTTTCCGACCGTCGCGATACTGCGCGCATGTCCTTTTCGATCCGCCTTTTCCCCCGCGCCGCCGGACGGATCGCGCTCTCGCTTTCCCGGTAAAAAATGATCGCACGGCGCATTCTCGCAGGCTCCATCCTCGTCGCGTCCCTCACCGCGCAGGCCGAGCCGCCGAACCCGAAAATCGTCGCGCGCTACCAGGAAATGCTCGCCGCCAAACCCACCGAGGGCACGGCGCTCGACCGGCTGTGGCAGCTTTTTCTCGATCAAAATAAAACGGCGGAGCTGATCGACGGTTACAAGAAGGACAACACGTTCGCGTCGCAGATGGTGCTCGGGCATTTGCTGCGAAAAGCCGCGCAACCCGTCGAGGCCGCGGCGGCATTTGAGCGCGCGGCGGCGCTCGATCCGAAGAGCCCGCTGCCGTGGCTCGCGCAGGCATCTCTGCGCGCTGAAACCGGCGCGCACCAGGAAGCCGCAGGCGCGTTGGAAAATGCCCTCGCGCTTCTCCCGGAACGCGATCCGCAGCAGGCCGAAATCCTCCTCCGGCTCGGCGCCGAATGGCTCGCCGCAGGCGACATCGCGCCCGCCGCCGAGGCCTGGGAACGCACCGTCGCGCTCGATCCCACGAATCTCGATCTCCGCCGCCGGCTCGCCACCGTCTGCACCGAAAATCGCCTCCCCGAGCGCGCGCTCGCTCATCTCGATTTCCTCGTGAAAAACGCGCCGCCGCAGGATCGCGCGCAGGCGCTCCAGCAAATGGCGCGCGTTTACCAAAGCACCGGCGCGCAAGATGAAGCACTCGCCTCGCTCGCCCGCGCCCTCGCCTTCACCGCGCCCGGCAACTGGCTGCGCGCCGAGCTGCAATCGCAAATCATCCGGCTCCACCAACGCTATCATCGCGTCCCCGAGCTGGAGCAGCGCTGGAAAGAAAACGTGCGCGCAAGTCCGCGCGACCTTTCCGCCTATCTCCAGCTCATCGACCTCTACGAACGCACCGGCGAACTCGGGCCGCAGCGCGAGTGGCTCGGCAAACTCGCCGCCCTCGCGCCGAAGACGCCCGAGTATCGCATCAAACTCGCCCGCCTCCTCGTCCACATGGACGATCTCGATGGCGCGGTCGCCCTCTACGAAACGCTGCTGAAAGAGCAGCCCGCCAATGTCGATCTCATCTTCGAGCGCGCGCGGCTCGATGTGCAGCGCGATCAGGTGGATGCCGCGCGCGCCCGCATCGCCGCGCTGCTCGCATCCGCGAAAGACCAGGAAACCGTGCGTGGGAAAGCGCTCGAGTTTTACGAAACCTACCGGCTCAACGACCTGCTCGAAGCGCACCTCAAAGGCGAGGCCGCCAGCGGTGCCGAAGAGCCAGTGCTCGCGCTCGCAAATTTCCTCTTCACGCAAAAACGCGAAGCCGAAGCGCAAGCCGCACTCGACCGCCTCGTGCCCGCCGACGCGCCGAAGGAAGCCCAAGCCGCCGCGCTGTTCAAACAAGCGCAAATCCTCAAAACGCAAAACGACCTCGCCGGCGCCGCGAACACTTTGAGCAAAGCGATCCCGCTCGCCGCCGAGCCGCGCGAGATGTGGCTGCTGCTCGGCGAAATCCAGACGGCGCTCGGAAAAACCACGGACGCCCGGCTCGCCTTCGAGCAAGCCGTCGCCACGAGCACCAAAGCCGACGAGCGCATCGCGGCAGATCAAAAATTGTTCGAGAGTTTCCGCGTCGAACCGGGAAAACCGGAGAGCCCGCGCCGCCCGTTCACCCTCTCGCCGCCCATCGTCGAGAACAACGAACCGAATAGCGTGCTGCAATCCTACCTGCTCGGCATCACGCGCGCCGCCGTGGAAAAGCCAAGCGTCGAAGGCTGGCTGCGCGTCGCCCGCTGGCACCTGTGGAGCCGCAGCCAGCGTCCCGCGATCGAGTATGCGCAAAAGGCGCTCGCGCTCGCGCCGGATTCCATCGAAGTCCGCGAACTCATGCTGAAGCTCGCGTCCGCCGATCCGCGCGGCACCGAAGCCATCGCGCAGCTCAACGAACTCCAGCGCATCGACCCCGCGCGCCGCGCCGAATATCGCCGCCGCGCCGGCCAGATCGAGCTGCAAGCCGGCCGCATCGGAGAAGCCGAGCGCATCTTCACCGAACTCACGCAGGAAACGCCCGGCAATATCGAAGCGCTCACCGATCTCGCGCTCACCCAGCAGCGCAGTGAGGCTTGGGAAAAGGCGCTCGCGACCTGGCAGCAGATCGTCGCGCTCAGCCCCGCGTCGCGAAAAAAAGACGCCGCCGGCCCGCTCTTGCGCGTCTATGAAAAGCTGAACCGCCATCGCGAAGCCGCCGCGATCATGCTCTCGCAGATCGACGCGACCGCCGACGAAAAGGATCAGCTCGCCGCCTTCGCCGACCTGCTGAATCTCTGCGTGAAACACGAGCTGGTCGATTGGCTCCGCGGCGAAATCGAAGCGCGCCGAAAACTCCGCGCCGACGACTATTTCATCGAGATGGCCCTCGGTCGGATTTTGAAAGCGACGGGCAACAAAGCCGCCGCCTTTGAAGTGCTTGCCGACGCCTCCTTCGCCGCGCCGAATCAAGCCGAGGCTTTGCCAGAGCTCGTTCGCGAGGCCGAGGAACTGCGCAAACTCGACGCCGCCGTGCGCCTGCAAGCGCAGCTCGTCCGCATCGTCCCCGACCCCGGCCCGACCGCGCTGACGAAGCTCGCGCAGCTTCAGGAAAAAAGCGCGGACCTCGACGGCGCGGGCAAAACGTGGGAGCGGATCGCCGCCAAATTTCCGCGCGACGCCGCGACGCTCGAACAAGCCGTCGCCTTCCAAATCCGCAGCGGCGCCTCCGTCCGCGCTACCGAATTACTCCGCCGCATCCGCGCGCTCGATCCCGGAAACGTGCGCATCCTCGCGCAGCTCGCCCAGCTCGACATCGAAGCCGGCCAGGCCGCCGAAGCGCAGCAATGCCTCGAACAAATTCTCGCCACTTCCGCGCCGGAAAGAAGCGACGAGCCGCTGCGCATTCCGGGCGTAAAAGCTGAGGACGCGGGCCGTTTGCAAAGCACGTATCTTTACTCGATGAACGCGCAGCAGCGTCGCGCCGCGAGCGACGTGATGCGGGCGCTCCGCAGCTTTTACGTGGAAGAAGACGCGCCCGGTCACACCGACCGCGACGTGCGGCTCGGCGCGATCCGCGACCTCGGAAAGCTCATCCAAATCAAAGGCGATCCCGCCGCGACGACGGCCTGGGTGCAGCGTTGGCGGACGACGAAGGCTGCGCCGACCGAATCGCTTTGGGCGCTCTTTTTCGCCGGCGCGAGCGGGCCGTTACTCGATCACGTGGATCAACTGCTCGCGGAAAAACCGAACGATCCGCAGCTCAAGCAAGGCTTCATCTGGCTCGCGCTCCAGACCGGCGAATTCGACCGGCTCGGCGCGTGGCATCTCGACAAAAAACGCACGCCCAGCGAACGCGATTTTTTACTCATCGCGCTCGGCCAGCATCTGCAAACGCGTCCGGGAAAAATCGAGCCCGGCGTCATCGAAAAACTTTTTCCCGAAGGCTACCTCCTCCGCGCGTGGCAGACCGCGAGCCTGCTGGGAAATCGCGGCAATTTTCGCGAAGCCACGCAGCTCGGGGAACGCGTCTTCCGCAGCCTCTCCACGCAGCGCGCGCGCTACGGCCTCGAACTCGCGCACTGGCATCTTTACCTCGGCGAAATCGACATCGCGCGGCGCTATCTCCGCGAGTCACTCGACAGCCCCGGTGAGTCTTTTGAAGCGCCCGTCTATTCCGTCCTGCGCGAGTATTATCTCCTGCTGCCGCCCGCCGAACGCGCCTCTTTTTCCGAGACATTTCTCAAAGCGATCGACCCCGAAAAGCGCCCGCTTCACGCCACGCTTTCACGCGCGCTGCTCGCCGGTCTCGCGGGTCGCGACGACGAAGCGCGCACGCAATTGCGACGCCTCCTCGAACTCGGCGCGATGTCCCGCTTCGACGACGATGAAGAAAGCACGTCCGCCTCGCGCTGGTGGGACGCCGTGCTCGTCGCCGGCGTGCAGCTTCAATCGTGGAAGCTCGATGCGCTCGCGGAGTTTCTCTGGCAAACCGCGCTCGAAGACGAGGCGCTCATCCGCCTCGAAATCGCGAGCGACGCCACCACCGCGCGCGACGCACTTTCCAAAGAAGCACGCTCCGCGATCCAGGTGCGCGGCGGCGGTCAGGGTGAACAAATTCTCAGCCGCACGCGCGACATCCGCGCGCGCCTCACCGCGCTCCAACTCATCCGCGCGAGCCCGCTCGATGCGCCCGCCATTTTGGAAAAGTACCAGCAGGTCGCCGGAGCCGAGTCGCTAAATCTCGTAGCCGACGCGCTCGAAGCCGCGGAGGCGTATCCGCAGGCCGTGATGGTCCAGCGCGAACTGTGGGAACGCGAACCGGCGAACCAGCACACGATGCGCAGCCTGACCGCCGCCTGCCGTGCCGCGAATGACCACGACACGCTCGAAGAAGTGCTCCGGCGCTGCGTTCGCGAAGGGCTCTTCCGCGCGACCGACGCGATGCACCGCGACCTCGCGATGCAGCTCGCCGATTTGCTCGACCGGCGCGGCGCTTACCACGAAGCGCGGAGCATCCTCAGCGAAGCGATCGACAACACGCCCGCCGACACGCGCCTGCTCCAGCGCCTCGCCATCTTGCACGAACGCGCCGGACGCCTCACCGAAGCCGAAGCCGCGTGCCGCCGCCTGATCGCCGTCGAGCCGCGCAACACGTCCGCGTGCATTTCCCTCGCCGGCATTCTCGACGCGCAGAATCGCGCGCCCGCCGCCATCGACGTGCTGGAAAAATTCAGCGGCGCGGATGTCGATCCGAAGCTCGTCCAGCTTTACTTCAAGGCCGGGCGACTCGAAGACGCCATGGCCGCTCTCGAACGCATCCCGCCGCCAAATCAAAACTCCGCCGCGCTCCTGCTCGCCGATGCGATCGTGAAAACCGGCGCGTTTCCGCAGGCGCAATCCGTCCTGCGTCAGGCGATGGCGCGCAATCCTGAGCTGCGCACGAATCATCCGCTGCAATCGCGCCTCATCGAAATCCTCCAGCCGCTCGAAGACCACGCGGCCATCGCGCGCGAAGTCCGCCGCCTTCGGAAAATGTCGGGCGACCAGCCTGAATTGGTCAGCGGCTACGACGATCTCATGGTGCGCGAGGCGCCGCGTTTGCAATACGAATCCGAGTTCGCGCACGAGCTTTCGCAAGACTGGGACAACGGCGCCGGCCCGCCGCTCGCCGGCATCGCGCTGCTCGACTGGCTTCTCGCGAAATCCCAGCGCCCCGCCGCCGAAGCGCTGTGGACAAAGGTGCTCGCGCGCGAAGACCTCACCGAATCGATTCTGGCGAAAGCGGTGCAAATTTTCACCGACGCCAAAGCGCCCGAACTCGCCGTGCAAGCGCACGCGCGCCTCGCCCGCCTCACGCCGCTGAATTACACGCGCATGTTCGACTGGATCAATGCGCTCCACGCCCTCAGTCGTGACCCCGAAGCGCTCACTCTCCTCGACGAAGTAGCGTGGCGCGGCGTGCTCAACAACGAAATCGCCGCGCAAGCCGCGAACCTTTACGTCGAGCTGAAAAAGCCCGCCCGCGCCCGCGAACTTTTCGCCCACGCCGTGGCCGGCGATCCCTCCGCGCGCACCTTCCATGTGCATCTCGAATTCGCGCGCGTCCTGCTCGCCGACGGCGACATCCCCGCCGCCCGCCAGCGCCTGCGCACCGCCTTCCGAAATCCCGCCAATCGCGAACTCGGCGAGATCATTTCCTTCCTCCAAAAGACGGGACGTCTCGCGGACTTCGATCAGGAAATCAGCGGCTTCGAGCTGCGTCCGCAGATGATCCTCACCGCCCGCCGAGCCCTCTTCGCGCACCACGAAAAAGCGAAGGATATTCCCGCCGCCGTCGCGCTTCTCGACGAACATCCCGAAGTCATGGAGCCCGGCACGTGCGCCCGCCTCCGCGCCCTCGCCACCGAAGCGCGCGCCTTCGAAAAAGTCGGCACGCTCTTCGAAAAAATCGTGCAGCAATCTCCGCTCGAGAGCCTCGAACCCCGCGCCGAACTCGCCGCGCTCTACGGCGAATGGGCCGAAGACGAACTCGCCGCCTCGCAGGAAGACCACGCCCTCGCGCACCTCAAACGCAGCCACGAGCTGAAAGCCGACCTCTTCACCCCGATGCAGCGCCTCGCCGACCTCCTCGCCAAACGCGGCGACCCCGCCGCCGCCGGCCGCGTCGTGCAGGATTTTCTCACGACTTCGCAAAGCGCCGCCGAAAAGGAAAAAGCCCAACGCATCTTCGAGCGGCTCGAACAGTGATTTCATCGCCAGGCGAAATCCGGCGAGAGCGGGAATGCGGCCGAGCACAACTCCGCGTTTCACCTTTACACCCCGGCACCGTCGCGGGAATTTCCGTTCCCATGCTCGCCCGCCCGAATTTCCGCTCCGCCGCGTGAGCCTTTTGCGTTCTCCGATTCGGCTGCTGGTCGTCGTCGCTTTGCTCATCGGCGGCGCGTGGGCGGGCTTCACGCTGCGGCTGGAAACGGAGCTGCTTCCGCTGCTGCCCGGCCATCTCCCGAGCGTGCGCGGGCTGGCGGAATTTCAGCGCCGGTTTGCCAGCGAGCGCGAGGTGTATGTCGTCGCCGATCCCGCGCTGCCGGAAGCCGAACGCGCCGCCGCATTTCAAAAACTGTGGCCCGCGCTCGCGGCGCTTCCCGGCGTGACTTCGGTCGCGGCACCGGGCGAAGACATCGCCAAAAACTGGCCGGAGTTGAGCGCGTGGGCCGTGTGGAATCTCGCGCCGAAAAATTTCGCCCGTGCCCTCGCCGCGCTCGCGCCGGAGCGCGTCCAGCCGCAACTCGCCGCGATTCCCGAAAAGCTCGCCGGCGCACCCGATCCCGAAGAACTCGCGAAGCTCCAACTCGATCCGCTCGGCCTGCTCTCCGCGCTCGGCGGCGAAAACGCACAGACCGATGGGAGCGCGCAGATGGGCGCGTTTCTCTCCGGCGAAGCGCCGCCTTTTCTCATCGTGCGCAGCGCGGAGCCGCTGGCGGATTTCTGGAAATGCATCGCGTTCACCGATGCGGTGCGCAGCGTCATCGCGGGGCAAAGCGGCCTGCTCCTCACAGGACGTCCCGCGTTCACGGCGGAAATCTCCCGTCAGATGCGCGGGGACATGGCGCTCATGATGGGCGCGGCTTCCGTCCTGCTCTGCGCGGTCTTTTGGGCATTCTACCGGACGCTCCGCCCGCTCGGCTGGATCCTCTTTTTCC
>JANLQB010000758.1:0-2280 GCA_031367565.1 Verrucomicrobiota bacterium | reverse complement strand
AAAAACATCGCGCTCATCACCGACGCGGGCCTTCCCGGCATTAGCGATCCCGGCCATCGGCTACTGCGGGCGTGCATCGAGCGCGGACTTCCTTACACGATCCTACCGGGGCCGAGCGCCATCCTGACCGCACTCCTCGGTAGCGGATTTCCGGCGGAAGCATTTTTCTACGGCGGTTTCCTGCCAGTGAAGAGCGGTGGACGCGAGCGAGATGTCCGGGCGGCGATGGAGCGCGACGTGACGAGCGTCTTCTTCGAGTCGCCGCATCGGCTGCTGAAGACGCTCGCAGTTTGCGCCACGCTTTTTCCCGAGCGCACGATCTGCGTCGCTCGTGAGCTGACGAAGACCTACGAGGAATTCCGAATCGGCACCGGGCCGGTGCTGCTTGCGCACTATTCTGCGAAGGCGGTGAAGGGCGAGATTGTGTTCCTCGTGCGCGGGACGGAGTAGCGCTCCCTGCGCCTCCGGCGTTGCGCGGGACGGTTTTCGTGATTCAACTGAGCCATGAGCAACATCACCCCTGAGCGTCGCGTCGAACATGATTGGTGGCAGCATCCGATTCCCGAGAGTGTTTTTTGGGGCGAAGGGTTCTATTGCGAGACGGCGCAGATTTTTCGCTTCATGCGCAGCAAACACACGCGTGCGGTCGATCTCGGCGATCACGTCTCGTGCTACGCCGGCGTCTCCTTTGCCCTCGGCGAAAACGGGCGCTGCAAGATCGGCGATTTCTCGCTGCTGAATGGCGCGCTGATCATGGCGGATGAATACATCGAGATCGGAAAACACGTTCTGATTTCGTGGAATGTCGGCATCGCCGATTCCGATTTCCATCCGATCGATGCCGCCCAGCGTCGCATCGACTCGATGGCGCTCGCCCCGTTTTACAAAGACCGCCCGGCGCGCCCCGTGCTGAAGACCGCGCCGGTCATCATCAAGGACAACGTGTGGATCGGGATGAATGCGGTCATTTTGAAAGGCGTGACGATCGGGGAAAACTCCGTGGTCGCAGCGGGCGCGGTCGTTTCCAAAGACGTGCCGCCGAATGTGGTCGTGGCCGGTAATCCGGCGGTGATCGTGAAGCAGTTGGCCTGAGCGTCGATTCGCCAAACTGCAAGCGCCGCGCTATCGTCGCGCACTTTTATGAAACGAGTTTTCGGAATCGAAACGGAATACGGAATTACGGTCGATGGCGTGGAGGATTTGGATGTGGTGCGGGAGTCGATCGAGATCGTGCGCAGCTATACGGAGCATGGGGCTTCGATGAAGTGGGATTACAATTTGGAGGACCCGCATCAGGATGCGCGCGGCTTTCGCGCGGAAGAACTTTTGCAGGACACGGATGAAGCGGCCTATTACGAACTCGATAAGGCGCGGCCTTTGAGTTTTCAGGAGATTAAGAGTGATCTCGTGCTCTCGAACGGCGCGCGTTTTTACAACGACCATGCGCACCCGGAATACTCGACGCCGGAATGCACGACGCTCGCCGAAATCGTCGCGCAGGATAAAGCGGGCGAGCGGATTCTTGCGGAATGTGCGCGGCGGCGGAACTCGCATCTGCCCGAGGGTTGCGAGGCGCGGCTTTACAAAAACAACACGGATTTCGTGGGGCACAGCTATGGGTGCCACGACAATTATTTGATGCGGCGCGATGTGCCGTGGGATCGGCTGGTGCGCGATGTCGTGCCGTTTCTCGTGACGCGGCAGATCGTGGCGGGCGCGGGGAAAATGGGCGTGGAAGGCGAGGATGCAGCGGGGCAGCCGGGCGTGTATCAGCTTGCGCAGCGGTCGGATTTTTTTGCGGTGCTTTGTTCCATCGACACGATGAATCGCCGTCCGCTCGTGAACACGCGCGACGAGCCGCACGCGGATGCGGAGCAGTGGCGGCGCTTTCACGTCATCGCGGGCGACGCGAATATGTGCCAGTGGGCGACGGCACTGAAAATGGGCACGACCGCGCTCGTGCTGGAGGTGATCGAGCAGGGGAAGGCACCGCAGATCGAACTCGCCGACCCGATCGAAGCGGCGAAACAAATTTCGCGCGATCCGAGCTGCCAGTGGATCGTGGAGTTGATCGACGGGCGGAAGATTTCGGCGATCGACATCCAGCGGCTCTATCTCGGCGCGGCGCAGGATTGCTGCGATCGGAGCGACGCAGACACCGCGTGGGTGTTGCGTGAGTGGGAGGCGGTGCTGGATGATTTGGCGACGGATTATTGGAAATGCCGCGACCGGCTCGACTGGGTGGCGAAGAAGTTTTTGCTCCAGACTTTTCAAGAAGCG
>JANLQB010000757.1:0-6106 GCA_031367565.1 Verrucomicrobiota bacterium | reverse complement strand
GAAATGACAAACCGGCAGATGCGGCGCTACCGGCGCGAACCCATGATGCGGTTGGATTCGTTCAGGCTGACGCCTTGGAACGACATGCGCAACGTTTCGGGATTGGCGGCGTGGGCCATCGCTTCGTCGCGGGTGATTTTGTTTTCAGCGACGAGGGCGCGAAGGGCTTGGTCGAAACTTTGCATGCCTTCGTTGGTGCCAAGTTCGAGAAGGCCGGGGATTTTATCGGTCTGGTTTGCCTCGATTGCTTTGGTGACGCCGACGTTGTTGATGAGGATTTCGAGCGCGGGCAGGACGCCGACGCTTGATGAAGTGACGAGGCGCTGGCAGACGACGGAGCGCAGCGTGGAGGCGAAGAGCTGGCGGGCGTAGTCGCGCTGTTCGTTGGGGAAAAATTCGATGACGCGCTGGACGCTTTGCATGGAATTACTCGTGTGCAGCGTGGTGATGACGAGGTGGCCGATGTTCGCGGCGCTCATCGCGGCCATCGCACTTTCGGCGTCGCGCATTTCTCCGATGACGATGACGTCGGGGTCCTGCCGCAACACGTGGCGCAGACCGTGCGCGAAGCTGGCCGTGTCGAGGCCGATTTCGCGTTGCTCGATGAGCGATTGGCCGTCGTCGAAGAGGTATTCGATGGGGTCTTCGAGCGTGATGATGTGTTTGCGGGCGGTGCGGTTGATGTGGTCGATCATCGCGGCGAGCGTGGTCGATTTTCCGCTGCCGATGGCTCCGGCGACGATGACGATTCCGCGCGGCGATTCCGAAATGCGGCGGACGGTGTCGGGGAGATTGAGCTGGGTGAAATTGCGGATCTGGCCTTTGACGAGTCGCAGCGCGAGGGCGGTCTGGCCGCGTTGGCGGAAGGCGTTGGTGCGGAAGCGTCCGAGGCCATCGACGGCGAAGGCGAAGTCGATTTCCTCGCCCGCGACAAAGGCTTCGCGGAGGTGCACGGGGGCGATCGTTTCGAGAACGGAGCGGAGCCAGGCGTCGCTGGGATGTTCGCTTTCGACGGGCCTGAGTTTGCGGTCGATGCGGAAGACGATCGGCGATCCGGCTTTGAGGTGGATGTCGGACGCGCCCGCATCGCTGGCGCTGCGGAGGATGCTTTGGAAAACGGGGTCCATCTGGGATTACGCGAGGAGTTGGTCGAGGTGATCGAGGCAGATTTGCGACCATGTTTCCAAGGAATCGCGCCGCGCGAGGAGTTGGCCGCGATCGAGGAATTGCAGCTCGGTGATCATGGCTTCGCCCTTTTGGACATCGTCGCTTTCGAGCTGGAAAACATGCACGACGCCAAGATGGACGCGGCCCACTTCGGTCGAGTCGTCGTTCAAGATCGCGGCGATCCGGTTGGTGTATTTCGCGCCGAGACGGAGTTCTTCGCCGACTTCGCGCTGGACAGCGGCGTCATACGCGGCGCGGTCGAAGGTGAAGAGGTCTTGGTCTTCATCATTCATGTGGCCGCCGATGCCGATGGAGCCTTTCGAGACGAGGCGCTGCTCGCCCGCTTTTTTGCCCCGGACATAATGCAGCACGCGCCCTTCGTGGACGAGCACGACGTAGGGAATGATCTGCTTCAGCTCGGGGTTCATCTCCGCAGGACCGCGCGGGGTGAAGAAGTTATTCTCGCGCGCAAGAAATGCGGGCAGATAACGATCCACGTCGAAACACAACCCTTGAAAGGAGCCGAGTTGATCGAAAAGCGGGCGACGGATGACGAGGATTTGTTCTTCTTTCATCGCGCCGTTGTAGCGCGCACGGCAGTCCGTGCGCAACCGCTCATCCGCCGATGACTAATCGAAGAAATTGTCGTGCTTGCCCGCCCCAGACGGCAGCAGGTGCTCGATTGGCTTTTCCTTCTTCTGCAAAGCACGTCGCAGTTTCATCAGCGCGATGTTTTGGAGCTGGCGGATGCGCTCGCGCGTGACGCCGAATTTCTTACCGACTTCTTCGAGCGTCTTCGCCTTTCCGCCATCGAGGCCGAAGCGGGAGAAGATGATCTTTTTCTCGCGCTCATCTAGCACCCCGAGGAGATCGCCGACTTCATCGCGGAGATTTTTGTCGCGGAGATTTTCGAAAGGCGTGAGTGCTTCGAGATCGCCGACGATTTCGCCGAATTCGGTCGAGTCGTCATCGCTGATCGGAGCGTCGAGGGACGCAGGGCGGATCGAGACGGTTTTGAGCTGGGAGATTTTCCCAGCAGCAAGGCCGACTTCCTCGGCCAGTTCGTCGTCCGTGGGCTCGCGACCGAGCTCTTCACTCATCTGGAGCGCGACGCGACGCATCTTCGAGATTTTGTCCACGAGATGCACGGGGAGACGGATCGTCTTCGATTGGTTCGCGAGGGCGCGTTTGATGGACTGTTTGATCCACCACGCCGCATAGGTCGAAAGTTTGCCGCCCTTCGCGGGGTCAAAACGCTCGACGGCCTTCATGAGGCCGATGTTGCCTTCGGAAATGAGGTCAAGCAGCGGGAGCCCGAGGTTCGCGTAGTCGTGAGCGATTTTTACGACGAGGCGGAGATTCGAGCGAATCATGAGCGATCGCGCGGCTTTGTCGCCTTTCTTGATTTTCGCGGCCAGTTCAATCTCCTGTTCAGGTGTGAGCAACGGGATCTGGCCGATCTCGCGGAGGTAAATCTTGATTCCCGAATCGGAATCTTCGCCGGATTTGTAGTTCATTTTAGGTTTTGGGTTGCTCTGACTAGCACTATCTATGCGGACGCGGGGCTAAACTTGGATGCTTCAGAAAAATTGGATTTCGAGTTTTCTTTGATGGTTTAGCCTTGTGAATACACTTATTGTCAGGATTTTAGAAAATACGCAAGAAAAATAATTATCTCTCAAGGTCGGTAATCAACTCCATTAAGTATTACCTCTTGAGACATACCTATCTGAGAGGCGTTCAAAAACTTTTACTTCCCGGCTTTGTTCTGACAATTTCGTATCCGTGCTGGCCAAAGTCTATTCTGCTGCTGTTTACGGTGTCGATGCTTTTGAAGTAGAAATCGAGGTGAACGGTGGGCGGGGCGACATGGCCATCGTCGTGGTGGGGCTGCCAGATGTAGCGGTAAAAGAGAGTCGGGATCGCGTGACGACGGGGATCGCGAATAGTGGGTTTCGCTGGGGAAAAGGGCGGATGACGATCAATCTCGCGCCGGCAAATGTGAAGAAGGAGGGTCCCGGTTTTGATCTACCGATGGCGCTGGGAATGGTTTCGGTGGCGCAGGAAATCGAGCTGCCGAATATCGACGAATACTGCTTCGTCGGCGAGCTGGCGCTGACGGGTGCCGTGCGCCCGGTGCGCGGGGTTTTGCCGATCGCACTGGAAGCGCGAAAGCGCGGGCGGACCAAGGTCGTCGTACCGGAGGCCAATGCGCGCGAGGCGGCGATGGTGGATGGCATCCAAGTCTTTGGCGTGCGGAATCTGCGCGAAGTGTTCGAGTTTCTCCTCGGGGAAAGGGTGCTCACTCCAACGCGGGAGAATCTCGATGAATTTTTCGCACGCCACCAGAATTACGAGGTCGATTTCGCCGACGTACGCGGGCAGCACCATGTGAAACGCGCGATCGAAGTCGCCTGCGCGGGCGCGCACAATCTTCTCATGCTTGGCCCGCCCGGTTCAGGAAAGTCGATGATCGCGAAACGCATCCCAACGATCATTCCGCCGATGACCCTAGATGAAGCGATCGAGTCCACGAAGATTCACAGCATCTGTGGCCTGCTCCTCGATCCCGAGCACGCCTTCGTCGCCACGCGGCCCTATCGCTCGCCGCACCACACGATCTCGGACGCGGGTCTGCTCGGCGGCAGCGCGAATCCGACGCCCGGCGAGGTGAGCATCGCCCACAATGGCGTGCTTTTTCTCGATGAGTTGCCCGAGTTCAAACGCAGCACGCTCGAAGTCCTCCGGCAGCCGCTCGAAGACGGTCGCGTCACCATTTCCCGCGCGGCAGGGACGATGACTTTCCCCGCCGAATTCATGCTCGTCGCTGCGATGAACCCGTGCCCGTGCGGATATTTCGGCCACCCGAAGCGCGAATGCCGCTGCACGCCCGTGCAGGTCGAGCGTTACCGATCCCGCATTTCCGGCCCACTCCTCGATCGCATCGACATCCATGTGGAAGTCCCCGCCGTCGAGTTTCGCGAACTCACCAGCACCGAATCCGGTGAAACTTCGAGCGCTATCCGGGAACGCGTCGAGCGCGCAAGATCACGTCAAATCGAGCGCTTCGGCGAAGGCAGCCGCATCCGCTCCAATGCGCGCATGTCCTCAAAGCAGATCAAAAGCGCATGTGCGCTCGACACCGCTGCTTCCGGACTTTTGGAAATGGCGATGAACGAACTCAACCTCAGTGCCCGCGCGCACGACCGTATCCTGAAAGTCGCCCGCACGATCGCCGACTTGGAAGGCACCGCCGACATCACTGCGGCGCATATCGGCGAGGCGATTCAATACCGCACGCTGGACCGAAATCTTTGGGCGTAAAGGCTTACCGGCGCAAACCCCAGCGCCCCCTCAAACCCGACTGCCACGGCGTCCACGCGCGCCAGCGCAAAGAGCCATCAGCAACGCCCCCGTCAAAAACGTACCTGGCTCGGGAACCGCCGCGATCTGACTCACGCTCCCAGAAGGGGAAGGAGCCGGGGCAGCAGAATCGGAATTTGCCGAAATTCCCGCATTCGCAGCGTAGCCAATGACGGATCGCAAGCGACGAGACCCGCTCCGCGCTCCGTCCCACGGTGTGACGGAAGTTGCCGATGAAATAATCCCGTACTTGATCCCATCTGGCGTCAGAAAAGCGCCATTCATCGCCACCGAAAAAGTCACAGCCGGGCTCAAATCCGTCGCCGAGAGAGGAGCAATTGCATCGTTTCCAAGATCAAATCCGGGCAATATCGCCATTTCGGATATTTCGGACGCAGTCAAACGAGACAGCATTGATACCGCAATCGAGAAAGAGATGAAGATATAGCGCATAATCAGATTTTTTACACTTGTTGACCCTAAGAGTTCTAAATTCCAACCAACTACTTTACGTCACTAAATTAGCCACGCGATTCCGTAATGTCCAATCGGCGCTGCTCTAAATTTCGGGGACAGTATTCCCGGCCTTCACGGTCGCGCTTTCTCCCGAAGCCGATCGTTCTGCACTTTCCCCTTGTCCTTTGAGCCGTGGAGCGCGAATTGCACCCGGACTATTTCTATAAGAAACAATGGCGAGGCCGGTTGACCCGGCACGCCACCACACCGCGACCATGCTCACCATCCAAGGCTCCAACGAATCCCGATTTTGCGACGGCCTCTCGCGGCGCGGTTTCCTGCGTATCGGCTCACTCGCGATGGGGGCGATGGGTGGGTTTGGGTTGAATGATCTGTTCGCCGCCGAACAATCAAAGCCGGGGAAAATCCAGAAGAGCGTGATCAATATCTTCCTGCCCGGCGGCCCGCCGCATCAGGACATGTGGGATTTGAAAACGGAGGCGCCTTCGGAAATTCGCGGTGAATTTTCCGCGATCAAAACGAGCGTCCCCGGCATCGAAATTTGCGAGCTGTTTCCAAAGATGGCGTCGATGATGCAGCGCTTTTCGCTCATCCGCTCCGTCGTCGGCAGCGACGGCCAGCACGCTTCGTATCAGTGTTTCACCGGCAAGCCGCGCCCGAATTCGCCGCCGGGAGGCTGGCCAAGCATGGGCGCGATGGTGTCGAAGCTGCAAGGTCCCGCGGTCGAGGGCGTGCCTGCATTTGTCGGGCTGTCGCCAAAAATGGGCCACATGGAATGGGCCGATCCGGGGCATCCCGGCTTCCTTGGACCGGCGCACAGTTGCTTCAATCCCAACGGCGGTGGCGCGAGCGACATGGTGCTCAAGGACATCTCGATCGAACGCCTCAACGACCGCCGCGCGCTCCTCGCTTCTTTCGATAAATTCCGCCGCGAATGCGATGCCAGCGGCACGATGGATGCGATGGACGCCTTCACCCAGCAAGCCTACGGCGTCCTCACTTCGAGCCGACTTTCCGAGGCGCTGAACATCGAAAAAGAAGACGCCGCCACGCGCGACCGCTACGGACGCGGCACCATGAAATGTCGCGACGACGGCGG
>JANLQB010000720.1:0-2398 GCA_031367565.1 Verrucomicrobiota bacterium | reverse complement strand
CCTGGCGCGTTGTCCGGTGGGACGACGTTGATCGTGTGCGCGATTTCTTTCGGCACCGGGGTGCCGCTGGCGCTCTTGATGTTCAGCGTGATTTTCATCTGCATCACGGGTTGCAGGCCGTCGATGACGAGCATCACGCGCTTTTCATCTGTCGAGACGGAGACGGATTTGATCTCGACGGGGTCGTGGCCTTTTTCCTCGGGGTTGCTCACTTTGTATTCGCCAGAACCGTAGGCTGAGGTCCAGCGGTAGTTCCACTGCTCGATCGAGTAGTTTTGCAGATCGGCGGCGGAGGCGGTGTCGAGCGGGCTGGTGAAGGCGATGGTGATGCCTTTGTCGGTGACGTGGAGTTCTTCGGGCACACAGACCGTGGCTCCGGTGTAGCGGACGCGTTGGAAGCAGGCGTCTTTGGCTCCGTCGGATTGCCAGCCTTTGAGGCCGGCGACGTAGAGCTGGCCGTCAGTCGGGTTAAAACGCGGGCGCATCGCGCCGCTGTCGAACTTGAATGGGAACTTGAAGATCCCGCCTTGCGGCACGTTGCCGACGCGTTCATCGAGCACGCCGAAGAGTGCGCATTTGCCGTAGGAAAGATAAAGCATCCGGTTTTGGAAGGGGCCCCATTTGTCGCTCGTATCCCAGACGTGACCGCCGCAGGAGTTGTCCCACTGGTAGGGAATCCAGCAGAGATGCGGGTCGTATTTGGTGGGCGGCGGGACGCGGTGGGAGAGATCGGGGACTCCGATGAATTCGCCTTGCTTGGCGAAGTGGATGTAATCGACGGGCACCCAGGTTCCCTGATTGTCGCCGACAGAGACTTCGCCGTTGGGACCGACGCCCATGCCGTTCGGCGCGCGGACTCCGGTGGCGAAGACTTCAAACTTTTGGCCGTCTTTCGAGATTTTGAAAACGCAGCCGTTGTGATCGCTCAGCGGGCCCCAGCCGCTGCCACCGGGATTCACCGGGCCGCCTTTGGTGAAGTAGAAATTTCCCTCGGGATCGGTCTGCAAATCGAACGCGAACTCGTGGAAGCCGGGCGTGACTTGTACGTCGTTGTTGAAGTTCTCATACCAGTCCGCCTCGCCGTCGCCGTTCTGGTCGTGGAGTTTCGTGATCTGGTCGCGACCCATCACGAGGATTTCGTCGTTCACGATTTTCAAACCGAGCGCGTGGAAGAGGCCGGTCGCGTAACGCTTCCACGTCACGTTTTCGAGTTGGGCGTCGATGCCGCTGACGATCCACACGTCGCCGCTCCATGTCGAAACGGCGGCGCGTCCATCGGGAAAGAAGTCGAGCGCGCCGATGCGCATCCAGGACTTGTAGGGGTTTTCAAAAGGCACGCTGATCGTGTCGAGGACGTAGGGTTGTTTGTCGTCCTTCGCGAGTTCGCCTTTGGTGGTCAGGGTTTGTGACCAGTGCGCGGGGCCGCCTTTCGTGAAGTCGGTGAGGTTCGCGGGAGCGGGAATGTTCTTCAGTGCGTCCGCACTTTTCGCGTAGGCGATTTTGAAAGTCTGGCCGGCGGCGAATGCGGGCAGTTTCAAAACGACCCGCGCGCCGTCGGCGATCAACTCAGCGCCAGCGGGTAAATCTTTGGCCGAGATCGACGTGCCTTTGATCGTCGCGATCCCACCTTCCACTTTCGCCGCCTCGCCTTCCGCCAAGATCAAGCTCGAAGCCGCACCGCCGTTCAAAACGCGGAACGTCCGCGTGAGCACTTCGGCGTCGCCGGCCTTCTCGATGTCCGGCATTTCGAGCAGCACGGCGTCGCCCACGGAATACTCGAACACGACGTGATCGCCGTGCAGATGCAGCCCGCGATATTTCGCCCAGTCGCGCGGGATCGGACCGAAGGGAACCTTGGCTGCGCCGGGGCCGGTGGGCAATTTGCGCGGGTCGGTGAAGTCGCCGCCTTTGCTCCAGACCGGGCCGGGATTCGTCTGAAAGAAAACGTCCGCCTTGTCGATCGGGCCGGGATTCGGGCCGTGGCCTCCGTCGAAAACGACGCCTTTCAATTTCAACCAACCGCCCGTCCATCCGCCCGCCATCCGGACGCATTCCGTATCAAAAAGCATCGCTGCCCGCGCCTCCGCGCCGAGCTTCACGGCCACGCCTTTGTTCGTCGCGCAACCTTTGCCATCGAGCGTGGATTTGCCTTCCGCATTGAGAAAAGTGGCGGACAGGAACCGGCCGTAATCCATGTCATCCCATTTGCCAGCGAGCGCGGGCAGGATGGTGACGGTGAGGAGCGCGGGGGCAATTAGGTTTTGGATGAATCTCATGTTTTGGAAAAATAGAAGGGGGCGTGTAGCGCGTAAAAACCGGGCGCGCCACGGGAAATTAGTCAGTCCCTGCCCGTCACCCGGTAAAGGCGGACGGGCGAATCTTGCGCGATGCCGTCGCG
>JANLQB010000405.1:0-3337 GCA_031367565.1 Verrucomicrobiota bacterium | reverse complement strand
GAGACGGAGAAATCGACGTCCACAACGGGGCCGATGACTTGGACGATGGTGCCGGTATTGCTCATATGGAATGCGGGATGCGAGTTGGGAAAAAGGTTAGCCGAGCGCCATTTGGGCGGTCGTGATTTCGAGGAGTTCGGTAGTGATCGCGGCCTGACGGACCTTGTTGTATTCGAGCGTCAGGTCTTTGATGAGCTGCTTCGCGTTATCCGTCGCGCTCTTCATCGCCACCATGCGCGAACTGTGCTCGGAGGCGCGGGCGTCGAGGATCATTTGATAGACTTGGAAATGGACGAAGTGCGGGAGAATCGCGCTGAGCACCGAGGCTTGATCGGGCTCGAAAACGTATTCGCTGGCATCTTTCTCTTTCGTTTCGACTTTAGAATGCTCCTGCGCACCGCCGACCCCAGCCGTCACTTCGAGCGAGCCGATCGGGAGGATCGTGCGCACTTTCGGCACTTGCAGGAGCGTGTTGATGAAGTCGGTGAAAACCACGGTCACGCGGTCCACTTCGCCGCTGAGGAATTTCTCCATCGCGAACTTCGAGACGCTTTTCGATTGGAGGAAAGTAAAGTTGTCTTTCAACTCAAACTCCGCAGCGAGCGTGCGCTTCGAGCGAACGAGGTATTGCACGCCCTTGCGTCCGACCGCGACGAAGATCGTTTTCTCAGGATCGAACTTCGCAACTTCGCGCAGCAAGTTAGTATTCAGCGGACCGCACAACCCTTTGTCTGTGCTAACCACGATGACTAGTTCCTTCTTTACCTCGCGAACCTTGATCAACTCGTGCGAGCTATCGCTATCTCCCGCACCCGCCGAAACCGCCGCGAGCGTGCGGCTCAGCAACTCGGCATACGGGCGTCCACCAAGCGCAGCTAGCTGGGCCTTGCGCATTTTCGCCGCCGCGACCATCTGCATGGCCTTGGTGATCTGCGAAGTGTTTTTGACCGACTTGATACGTCGGCGGATGTCGCGCGTGTTCGCGGCCATGGGTTAGCGGTAGGTGGATTTGAATTCGGCGAGCGCGGCTTTGAGGTCGGTCGTGATGTCGTCGTCGATCGCGCCCTTGTCGCGGATCTTCGCGAGCACGGCGTCTTTGCGCGTGCCGAAGAAATCTTGCAGCTTGAGCTGGAAGTCTTTGATCTTGTCCACGGCGACGTCGTCCATGAAACCGTTCTGCATCGACCAAAGCGTCGTCACCATGATCTCGGTGGCGAGCGGGTTGTATTGCACCTGCTTGAAGAGTTCGACGATGCGTGCGCCACGATCGAGGATCGATTTGGTCTTCGCGTCGAGGTCGCTGCCGAACTGCGCGAAAGCGGCGAGTTCGCGGAACTGGGCAAGGTCACCCTTGATCTTACCGGCGACTTGTTTCACCGCCTTGATCTGCGCGGCGGAACCTACGCGACTCACTGACAGACCTACCGATACCGCCGGGCGGATGCCTTGGTAGAAAAGGTCGGTTTCGAGATAGATCTGGCCGTCCGTGATGGAGATGACGTTTGTCGGGATGTATGCGGACACGTCGCCGGCCTGCGTCTCGATGATCGGGAGCGCGGTGACGGAGCCGTTGCCGTTCTTTTCATCGACACGGGCGCTGCGCTCAAGGAGGCGGCTGTGGAGATAGAACACGTCGCCGGGATATGCTTCGCGGCCCGATGGACGCTTGAGAAGGAGCGAGACCTGACGGTAGGCGACGGCGTGTTTGGAGAGATCGTCATAAACGATCAGCGCGTCCATGCCATTATCCATGAACCATTCACCCATCGCCGCGCCGGAGAACGGCGCGAGGTATTGATTGGTCGCGGTGTCGGACGCGGGAGCGGAAACGATGATCGTGTAAGGCAGCGCGCCAGCGGCTTCGAGGACGGCGAGCGAACGCGCGATGTTCGAGTTCTTCTGTCCGATGCCGACGTAGATGGAATACAGCGGGCGGAAGCCGGGCTTGCCTTCGTTGGCTTTGTTGATGCGCGCCTGATTGATGATCGTGTCGATCGCGATCGTGGTCTTGCCGGTGGCGCGGTCGCCAATGATCAGCTCACGCTGACCGCGGCCCACGGGAATCATCGCGTCGATCGCCATGATACCGGTCTGCACGGGCTGGGTGACGGATTTCCGTTTGATGATGCCGGGTGCCACTTTTTCCACCGGATAATGCGCCGTCGCCGTGATCGCACCTTTGCCATCGACCGGATTGCCGAGCGTATCGACTACCCGACCGAGCAGCCCTTTACCCACTGGCACGGAAAGCAGACGGCCCGTCGTCTTCACTTCGACACCTTCGATGATTTCTTTTTCGTCGCCGAGCAAGATACAGCCGACTTCGCCTTCTTCGAGGTTTAGCGCCAGGCCGTAGAGGCCACCGGGGAATTCGATCAGCTCATTGAGCATGACATCGCTCAGGCCTTCGATGCGGGCCACGCCGTCGCCGATCTCGCGGACGATGCCGACGTTCGATTTGGTCGTCGTGGTCTTGAGGCCGCTGATTTGAGATTCGAGTTCTTGGAGAATGTTGCTCATCGGAAAGTGCAGAGTTGGGTGTTGAGAATGGAGTAAGGTCAGGCCGTGGCGAGATTGGCTTCGAGGCGGGAGAGGTGGCCGCGCACGCTGCCATCCCAGACGTCGCTGGCGATCTTCACGCGCAGGCCGCCGATCAGTTCGGGGGAGACTTTGAATTCAGTGGTGAGGTCCGTGCCGTATTTGGATTGGAGCGTGCCGAGCAACTGCTGGCGCATGTCCCCGCCGAGTTCAGCAGCGCTTTCGATGAGCGCATGGCGGCTGGCCACTTCGGTGCGGATAAGACGCTGGTAGTTCTTCAAAATCTCCACGTATTTACGGGGCTTTTTGTCGATGACGGTCTTCGCGATTATGCTCACTTTCGCCGCGTCGAGTTTGCCGTCGGAGAAGCTGCCGTTAAACAGTTGTTTCGAGAGTTTGCGCGCTTCCTTGCTGGTCTTCATACGACGTTCGGCGAGCTAAAGGATCAGGCGGCGAGTTCGCGGGAAGTCTCTTGCGCGAGACGATTCTGGTCGTCGCCGGTGAGGACTTTGCCGGTGACTTTCGACGTGGTGTCGATGACGAGACGGGAAATTTCGCGCTTCAGATCGGCGAACGCCTTGTCGCGCTCGATCACCGTCGCTTCGCGCGCCTTGATGATGATCTGTTCCGCTGTCGCGATGGCCGCCTGCGATTCACGCTCACCGATCGCCTTCGCGGCTGCCCGAGCTTCGTCGATCATCTTCTGCGCTTCCGCATTCGCCTTCTGGATGATGTCCGAAGAAGTCTTCTGCGCTTCCGCGAGTTGCACCTTGATCTTGGCGGCATTTTCGAGGCCTTC
>JANLQB010000688.1:0-7518 GCA_031367565.1 Verrucomicrobiota bacterium | reverse complement strand
ATCGCGCCGGGCGCTTCCGGGCAACCGGCGAGCAGGCCGCCGCAGATGACTCCGTGCGCGAGCGTGAGCGCTTTCACGATGTCGCCGGATTTCGTGATGCCGCCATCGGCGAGAATGCGCACGCCTTTTGCCTCGGCGGCGCGGCTGGCGACGTAGAGCGCGGTAAGCTGCGGGATGCCGACTCCGGCGACGACGCGCGTGGTGCAGATGGAGCCGGGGCCCTGGCCGACTTTGATGATGTTTGCGCCGCACTCAGCGAGAAATTCGATGCCGGCGCCGCTCGTGATATTTCCGGCGATGATCGGCAAGTCGGGGAACTCCGAGCGGATGAGCTTTACGGTATCGCCCACGCCTTTGCTGAGGCCGTGCGCGGTGGAGACGGCGACCACATCGATCCCCCGCTCCACCAGCGCGCCGAGGTGAGAGAGGATGCGGTCGCGGTCGAGTTCGCCGGTGTTTGAGTTGCGCGTGGCGGTGATGGCGACGCCGCAGAGCAAGCGGAATTGATCGTCGCGCGCGGGCTTTAATTGCGACGTGCGTTCGGTCAGGATGCGCTCGATGTCGCTGATGGTGAATAGCCCGCGCAGATGATCCTGCGCATCGACGACGAGTAGTTTGTGGATGCCGATGTGCTCGGTGAAAAATTTGTCGGCACGCGCGATGGGATCTTTGCCGAGTTCGCTCGCGAGGATGGTCTGCACTTGATCGCGCGGCGTCATTGCATCGAGCACGCGGACGGTGGCGTAGCGCGGACGGACGTTGTGACCGGCGAGCAGGCCGAGCAATTTCCCCTCCGCATCGGCGACGGGAAAGGTGCGGAAGCCGTAGCCTTTTTCGTCGATGAACGCGAGCACGTCGCCGATGCATTGATCGGGCGAAACCTTGATGGGCTCTTGAATGAGTCCGTGGACGTTGTTTTTCACGCGGCTCACTTCGGAGAGCTGCTGCCGGTCCGGCATGTTGCAATGGATGAGCCCGAGTCCGCCCGCGAGCGCCATCGCGATGGCCATTCGTGATTCCGTCACCGTATCCATGTCCGCGCTGACGATTGGCAGGCGCAGGCGCAGGCGCGGGTGCAGCTCGGTTTCGAGCACGGCGTCGCGCGGGAGGATTTCAGAGTAGAGCGTGGCGAGCGTGACGTCGTCGTAGGTCAGCGCGGTGCCAGCTTGTTCGCGGAAGAAAACGTCGGCGGCTTTGTAGAAGTCCGCATCGATGGGCGAGGAGAAGGATGCCATGCGGGAACATGCCCGAATTTCCGGCGCGGTGGGAAGCGGGAAAACGCAGAACAGCGGAACTCCGAGCGGACTTTACCGGCGGCGGCGCATCCCGAGCAGCGTGAACATTCCGCCGATGAGCAACGCCGCGCTGCCGGGCTCGGGCACGCCTTGCAATTGACCGGCTCCGATCGCCGCCCCTTCGTCAAACGCCGGAGCGGGCGGGAGCGCATCCGTGAGCGTCACGACCGCACCGTCGCCGATCGTGAGCGACGCGAGCGACTGGCTCACGCTGAAATTCGTCTCGGCATTCGCGATGACGGTGGAAGTGCCCGTGCCGAGCACGCTGGCGATGTCCGTCCGCCCCTCTTCGGTATCGAGGGTGGCGTAAGTCTGCGTGCCAGCCACGGTCAAACGGCCCGCACCGGTTTTGGTCAGGGTCGTTCCCGTAATGCTGCTGCCGACGCCGAAGGTCACGGCATTCCCATTCGTATCGATCGTGCCGCCGCCCACGCCCAGAGTGAGCGTGCGGGCGGTGGTCGAAATCGCGCCGCCCGCTTGCAGCGTCGCATTACTGGTGATCGCCACCGCCGCACTCGCCGCCCCGAGTCCACTGTCCGCGTTCACTTTCAAAGTGCCGCCACTCATCGTGATTCCGCCGGAAAAAGTGTTCACCCCGGAAAGGACCGCGATGCCCGCCCCCGTCTTCGTGAGCGCGCCCGGACCGCTGACGATGCCGTCGAAATTCGCAGTGCCACCCGCGACGGTCGCGAGTTCTCCGACGCTGTTCACGGTGATGCCTCCGGTGAAATTCGCGATCCCCGCCTCCGCGATCCCGAGCGTGCCCGAGCCCGTGGCGGGAGTGAAACCCAGCAGCCCGACTCTACCGTTCACGATGAAGTCGTTCGCCGTGCCGTTCGTGCTGTTCAAATACCAGGAGCCCGTCGCGCCCGTCGCGTTGTAATTCACCACGCGAAAGGTCACCAAAGTGCCCGCCGCCAGCCCTTGCAAAGCGGAGATGCCCGAGAGGTCGAGCGCGCCCTGGGCGTTGCCGCTCGCCCCCGTCCCCGCTCCCCAAGTGATTGGCGAACCGATGTCGGTAAAGGCACCGGCTTCCACTTGATACTGCCACAGGCCCGTGGTCGGCCCGCTGCCCGAGTGGCGGACATTGTAAGGCGCGAAACCGTCCAGATTCACAATGCTGGGCCCGCCCGAAATCATGAGGCTGAAAGAGGCGAAGTCGCCGGCGGTAATCGCGTCGGCGGGCGGTACGGAAAGACTCCACCCCGTGCCGCCCCAAGCATGGGCTGCCGCGGTCCCTGTCGTGGTCACGCCCGGCCCGCGCATGAGCCCATCCGGCACGGTGACTCCGGGATCGACGCTGCCCGGAGCGAGCGGCGACGCGCCGTAGTTGGCGTTCCCGCCCGTCAGTCCGTCGAAATCCCAAGCCGCCAGCGCCGTCTGCGGACCAAAGACGCCGTTAAGCGCCGCAGTGCCGATCACGATGGAATTTGCCACGCTCACGCCCGCCGCCCCATTCAGCGTCCCGTTGCTTATCGTCACCCCGCCCCCGCCGAGCGCGGTATCCGCCAGTGCCTTCACTACGCCGCCGGAGATCGCCGTCCCGCCCGCGTAGGGATTCGTGCCGGAAAGGTCCAGCGCACCCGCGCCCGCCTTCGCGAGCTTCAGGTTGTTTTCATTCGCCGTCCCGCCGCCGAGAGTTCCGCTAAACGTGTTCGTGCCCGCGGCAATATTCAGCGTCAGTGTCGAAATCGCCGTGCCACCATTCACCACGCTGCCGCCCAAGCCCGTCGCCGTCAGCCCGGCCAGCGTTTGCTTGGCCGCCGTGGTAGCATCGCCAAGGACGAGTTTTCCACTCGTGCCGACCTCGCCCAGCACCACGACACTCGCCGGTGCGAGACGATCATTTCCGCCTTTGAGTTGGAGCACGCCCTCCTGAATCGCCGTCGTCCCCGTGTAGGCATTCGCCGCCGTCAGCGTCCCCGTGCCCGCCGTCGTTTTCACGAGACCCACCGAGCCCGCGAGCGACACCGCCGCCGAGCCGCTCCGCACATCGAAAGCCGTCGTGCTCGTCAGCACCCCCGTCGTGCCCGCGATCATCCCGCCCGTGAGCTGCACGCCCGCCACCGTGTCGTGGAAAGTGCCCACTTCCAGCGTGCTGGAAACCGCCACCGTACTCGCATCCGCCAGCACATCGTTCGCGCCGAGCGCGAGCGTGCCCGCCTGCACATCCGTCAGGCCCGTGTAGGTGTTTGCGGCTGAAAGCGTCACCGTGCCCGCCGTCGTTTTTACGAGCCCCGCGCTGCCGTCGAGGATCGCCGATACCGTCCCGTTCTGTAGATCAAACGCCGTCGTGCTCGTCAAAACTCACTCGTTCCCGAGATCGCGCCGGTCGTGAGGTGTACGCCCGCCACCGTGTCGCTGAAAGCGCCGACATCCAGCGTGCCGCCATCCACTTTCACACTCGTGGCATCCGCGATCACATTGCTCGCGCCGTAACCCAGCGTGCCCGCCGAAACCGTCAGCAGGCCGGTAAAAGTATTCGCCCCGCCGAGCACCAGCGTGCCGCCGCCAGCCTTGGCCAGATCCGCGCTCCCGCTCAGCACCGAGTTGATCGTCGCCGTCATCGCACTCGCCACCGTGATCTTATTAATGGTCAAATCCGCGCCCATCAGCGCGATCGCGCCGCCAGTGAGCGTGTAACCATCCGTGGTGAAATTCAGCCCATTTGCCGCGCTCACCGTACTCACCGTCACCGTGCCCGCCGTCGCCCCGCCGAAGTTCACCGTCTTCGCGCTATTCCACGCGATCGGCGCGATCGTCACATCCGACGCCGACCAGCTATTCGTGGCCGACGCATCCCAAGTCCCCGCACCCCCCAGCGTCGTATCGTTCCCGACCCAGAAGTAATCCGCCGACCCGCCCGCCATCGTAAAGACCAGATTCAAATTATTCCCCGACTGCTCCACGGAAAACGTGCCGCCGTTCAACGAATTTGTGAAACCCTGCGTGCCATTCGCGACGCCGGTATTGATCGTGAATTTGTCCGCCGAAAATCCCGTAATGCCGCCCGTCGCCGTGGCGAGCGTCCAAGTGTTATTTGTCGCGGAATTGAAATTGAGGGCATTGCCACTCACGTCCGGGCCAGTGCCCGCGAGCGACCATAGGTTAATGGCAAAAGGCGAGCCAGCCGTCGCGCCGATCGAAAGCGTGGAGCCAATGCTCAGCGTGTCGTAACCCGCGCCCGCCGCCAGCGAGCTATCGAAGAGTTGCCAGTTATAGTTGCCCGCCGACCCAAAGGTCGCCCCACCCAAAGTTAAATTACCAGGACTGCTTCCAGGGCTGATCGTCGAGCCCGACCCCACGATGATGTTCCCCAAAACCGCCCCCGTCCCCGCCAGCGTCTGCCCGCTCGGAAGCGTGTATCCTCCAGCCTTCGCCGTCACATCGAAAGTCGTGCCAGTCGCCAGCGAGATCTTCGGTGAACTGGCAATCGTCCCCGTCGCACTCAGCGTCAGCTTCCCGAGGGAAATGGTGGTATCCCCCGTATAAGTGCTCGCGCCACCCAAAGCCAGAGTGCCAGCCCCTAATTTCGTCAGCGTCCCGGTCGTCGCCGGCTGGTTGGCGAGGATGCCATCGTAACTCAAGACCGCCGTCCCCGTCGCGCTAATCCCCGTCCCCGCCGTCGCACCGAGTTGGATGCCGCGATTAGCATTCAGCGTATAAGACACATTGCTCGCCGTAGCCAGGCGTCCGCCATTGAGCACGATGCTATCCGCCGTCGCCGCGACCGGGACCGAACCCAAGCTACCATCGCCCGTAAAGCGCACCTCGGCTCCCGTGATCGTAGTCGTCCCGGCATAAGTATTCACGGCATTAGTCACATCAAAGCGCCCCGCCCCACCAGTCGTCGCCGCAAAGGCAAGGCCGGTGCTTGCGGTATTGGAGATCACACCACCCAAGGTCACGACGCCACCATTCCCGAGAGTCAGCGTCCGAGCCACCGTGCCGAGGCTCATCGTATTGCTAAAAGTTAAGTTCGCAGTTGCCGACGCGAGCCCGACCGTGTCTCCAAACTGGACGTTACCTCCAACGGTAATTCCAGACGCATATTTCCCCGTGAGATCACGCGTCCCATTCGACGCGATGGTGCCGCCATTGAGCGTCAAGGAATTCGTCGTCGTTCCACCTCCGAGCGCATTCACACCCCTGACAATCACCGTGCCCGCGTTGAGCGTAAACCCTCCCTGATACGCCGCACCGATCAGCGCCAGGACCCCGTCGCCGTTCTTAATATAGCCAGCCGTCGCGGATGAAGTGAAAACCTGCGACCCGAAATCGAGCGTAACACCGCTCGCCACGCGGATTGGAATCACTCCATTCGCAAGATTGCCAATCGTCCCGCCAGGCGTTCCAGTCGCATTCGCAGTGGCGACAATGCCCGCAACCGTAATGCTAGCACCGGTGAACGTTGCGACGTTGTTAAAGTTAATAATCGTTCCGCCCGTCGTGACCAAAGCTGAGGTGTATGGCCCTGCGGGATTCACGCTCCAAACCGTGCCGCTCAAGGTGCCACTGATGCCAAAGTAATTATTCGTCTGCGCATGCGCAGACGCCGCGCCGAGCCCCAGCAGGGCCGCCATCGCAAAAGTAAGACGTTTACCGCGTTCGGCGTTGAGAAGAGGATTGGTGGTTTTGTTCATGGGTTCGGGTCCGATTTGTGGTTTGCTTTGGATGGCTAGTCAAAAAGAGTAACGAATGGTTCTGCCCCAGCTCCGCGCCAGGTTATCCCAGTCCCGGAGACCTTGTCGCGCCCGAGGCGCTTACATGGCTTTTAATAACGTCGGCGGAAGCCCAGCAGCGTCGCCAGCCCGCCCTGCAGCAAGGCTCCGCTCGCGAGCTCCGGCACGACTGCGAGCCCGCTCGCTCCTCCGTCAAATTCCGGCGCGGGAGGTAGCGTCGAAGTCAGCGTCACGCCGTATCCGGTCGCCGTGCCCGCGATCACGAGCTTTCCAGGACCGGCCTTGATGATGTTCGAGTTGACCGCGTGTGTCCCGGTGGTGTTCAGGCCGGACAGCGAACCGGAAAAGGTCAGGGTCACATCTGTATCGACGTTCAACGTTTTGGCTGAGTTGCTCCCGAACATCGTCAGCACACCGCCGAATTCGATATCCTTCCCGGCAAACGTCACATTGCTGCCGCCGAGGCTGACGGGTGCGGTCAACTTGTCCGCACCCGTTAAAGGCACCGCCGCCTCGATCCTGCCGCCATTCAGAAAAAGCTGGCCAGTGCCCAGTGCTTTGGAAGTGGCTAGAACGTAAGTAGGCCCGGTATCGAACTGAAGACCACCTGTGAATGCGGAGTTATCCCCCGCGATCCGGACGGCTCCGGTTCCATCGAAATCGACACGCCCTCCTCCGGTAAGATTCGCGTTTAGGATCAAGTCCTCGACCGCAGCGCCGTCGGACAGGATAAACTTTCTCGTCGCGCCCCCGTTCGAGAGGTTACCTGAAATGGTCGTGAGCTTATCGGTCAGACCATTAACGATTGTAATGCTTACCCCCATATTAAGGACACCTGTGCCCGTGGAAAACGCGACAATATTCGTCGTGACAGTATCTTTCCAATTCGTCACCGCGTTGTCCCAGACACCGGAAGTCGGAGTCCAAAGAAGATCTTTTGGGGCGGCACCGAGAGCGACGTTAATTGAGAAATCATCTAAAGCGATCAGGGCATCGCCACCCGAGTTGTCCGGGTCCTTCCAGCGAATCCACATCGTCGTAGTATCCGCCCACGCCAGGGGAACCGGCGACGGCGTGGAAACGGCGATGCGATTCGTCGGAAGATTTCCATCTTGCGCCGCATTGGTCGTGAGCGTGGGATTGGGCTCCACGAGATTCATGGCGGTGATGGGGGTCCAGGTGCCCGTGATCAAACTCGACGCATCCAGACTGAACTCGAATACCAGCGATTCCATCAGGGAATTGCTCCCGCTCCGCCAAAGCTCCGTAACACCCGCCAAAGACATGGTGCTAATAAAGCTACCCGTGCTGTTCAAAAACGAGGCTCCGAAGATTGGCTGCACGCTGGTAGAAGCAAGAGATCCGAATGCGCGATCCCCCGATCCGCTGCTACCCACGTTGTAAATACTTCCATTGGATGCCGTGCCAGCACCAACTAGCATCCCCGCATCGGTGCTCGTCCAACCGGAAACGAACGTGGTGGTCGCCGCCGTGGAATCGAAGTTTTCTGAGTAAGAAAGAGTCCCCGCCGTAAAGGTAAA
>JANLQB010000670.1:0-2064 GCA_031367565.1 Verrucomicrobiota bacterium | reverse complement strand
CGCGAATTCATCGCCGCTGCGATACGCGTCGATCAGGGCGTGCGTCGTTGCAAAACGACCCTCGGTGCGCTCGCGGATGTTCCAGTTGCCGATCGCACATTCCAGCGCGCCGGGCATCCCGGTGATGCTCGGCGGGCCGTGAACATCCAGGCACGTGTGGCCTAAATGGCCCGCGCGTCCGATGTGACCGCGTAGCAATTTTCCATCCGCCAAAATCGCGCCGCCCACGCCGGTCCCGAGGGTGAGCATGATGGCATCGCGCAAGCCGCGCGCGGCACCGATCCATGCTTCGCCCAAAAGTGAGGCCTGCGCGTCGTTGCTCACCGGCACCCGTTCCGAACGACCGAGAAATTCCCCCCAATCGAGCCCCTCGATCCCCTGCAATCGCCCAGGCAAAAATGTGATCGAACGCCGATCCCGCGCTGCGAGCCCCGGTGCGGAAATGCCGACCGGCGCGTCGTTTCCCAACTCACAGACAAGCGCGCGGACCGTCTCCGCCCACTCGCGTGAATCGTCCCCTTTGTCTTGAGTTGCACGCGCTTCCCGGCGGAGCACTTCGCCATCTCGCGTGATGAGAACGCCTTTGATCTGCGTGCCGCCGAGATCGATGCCGATGGCCGTATTCATCGCAATTTTACGCGAATGCTGCGGGTGAATTTTGAGGGAAACACAAAGGGGACCGAGCCTGAATGTGAATATTTCGTCAACAAAATTGCCTTTGCCGCCCCCAGTTGGCCCGATGTATGCATTCCGGCATCTGTTAGCACCCAATTTTACTAGATGCCTACGGATCGCGATAAACTTACGCACACTCGCGTTTCCGAGGAAACGAGCTTCCAAGTGCTGTTCGTTCACAACCCTTTACCAATCTATGTTTTCGACAATTCGTCGCTCAACATCATCTCGGTAAATGATGCTGCCGTTGCCAAATACGGCTGGACGCGCGCGGAGTTTTTGGAGCTGACAATCGAGGACATCCGACCTCCCGAAGAGGTCCCGGCATTACGCGCGTATCGGCGGAAAGTGTTCAGCGATTCCTCCTGCGGGCTGAATCAGTCGATGCCGTGGCGGCATTGGACGAAGACCGGCGAGATTATCGAAATGGAGACGACCTGGATTGAAGTGCCGTGGGACGGGGCGGTCGGCGTGATGGAGACGGGAGTCGATCGTTCGGAACTCAAACGCGCCGAGGAGCGCGCGCGCGAACAGGCCCGCCTGCTGGATCTCGCGGCGGATGCCATTATGGTTCGCGGGCTCGACGATCTCATCGTGTATTGGAATCAGGGGGCGGAGCGCCTTTACGGCTGGACCGCCGCAGAGGCGATCGGGCAACCGGCTTCGGAGGTCATGCAGACATCGCCGGAAAAGGCGGCAGCGGCGGAAAAGACTTTGCTCGAAACCGGCGTTTGGAGTGGTCAGATTGACCAGAAAACAAAGTCCGGCTCGACCGTCATTGCGAACAGTCGGTGGACGCTCGTGCGCGATGAGCAGAAGCAGCCGAAGTCCGTGCTCATCATCAATACAGACCTGACCGAGACGAAAAAACTCGAGTCCCAATTTCTCCGCGCGCAACGCCTCGAATCCATCGGCACGCTCGCGAGCGGCATCGCGCACGACCTAAATAACATCCTCGCGCCGATCCTGATGTCGGTCGGCTTTCTCCGCAAAACGAACGGCGATCCCGAGACGGAATCTTTCCTGAATATCATCGAAACCAGTGCCGAGCGCGGCGCGAGCATCGTGAAACAAGTGCTCACTTTCGCGCGGGGCGTGGATGGCGACCGCTTAAAGCTGGAGCCCGATCGGATCGTGGACGAACTCGTCGCGATCATGGCACAGACTTTTCCGAAGGATCTCGATATCCAGACGGACGTGCGCGCGGCTCTCTGGAGCATCGCCGGAGACGCGACGCAGCTCCACCAGGTGCTGCTCAATCTTTGCGTGAACGCCCGCGACGCCACCGCGCCCGGAGGCCGCATCACCGTCGGCGCGAAGAACGTGGAAGTGGATGCGCACCTCGTTTCGATGAACCCTGGCGCGCAACTCGGCCCGCACGTCGCGTTC
>JANLQB010000669.1:0-5123 GCA_031367565.1 Verrucomicrobiota bacterium | reverse complement strand
TCGATGTTGGTAGGGAGATAGAGTTGGTGCGGATGGGCGCGCGAAAAGCCAGCGTTGCGATCCGGCGTCCACTGCATCGGCGTGCGCACGCCGTCGCGGTCGCCGAGGTAGAAGTTATCGCCCATGCCCAGTTCATCGCCGTAGTAAATAATGGGGGTGCCGGGGAGCGAAAAGAGCAGCGAATTCATTAGTTCGATCTTGCGCCGATCATTGCCGAGGAGGGGTGCGAGACGGCGGCGGATGCCGAGATTAATCCGCGCACGGGATTCAGGTGCGTAGGCTTGCAGCATGAAGGCCCGCTCCTCGTCCGTCACCATTTCGAGGGTCAGTTCGTCGTGATTCCGCAGAAAGATGGCCCACTGGCAGCACTCGGGAATCGCCGGGGTGCGCTGGAGGATGTCGATGATGGGATGACGCTCCTCCTTTTCCAAAGCCATGAAGAGCCGCGGCATGAGCGGGAAATGAAAGTTCATGTGGCACTCGTTCCCTTCGCCGAAATAGTGCGCGGTATCTTCAGGCCATTGGTTTGCCTCGGAGAGTAACATGCGTCCGGGAAACTTCGCGTCGATGTGCGCGCGCAGTTTGCGGAGAAAGGCATGGGTCTCGGGCAGGTTCTCGCAGTTGGTGCCTTCGCGTTCGTAAAGATAAGGCACGGCGTCGAGCCGCACGCCATCCACGCCGCGAGCGAGCCAGAAATCCACGACGTTCAGTAACTCCTCATGCACGCGCGGATGGTCGAAATTCAAATCCGGCTGATGCGAGTAGAAGCGATGCCAGAACCACGCTTTTGCCCCCGCATCCCATGTCCAGTTGGATGTCTCGAAGTCCTGAAAAATAATCCGCGCGTCGTGGTAGCGGTCCGTCGTGTCGCTCCACACGTAATAGTCGCGCTCGGGCGAGCCCGCAGGGGCGAGGCGGGCTTGCTGAAACCACGGGTGCTGGTCGGACGTGTGATTCAGCACGAGTTCCGTGATGATGCGGAGGCCGCGGGTGTGCGCCTCCGCGATGAGCGCCTCCACTTGCTCCAGCGTGCCATAGCTCGGATGGACGGCGAGATAGTTGGAGATGTCGTAGCCATCGTCCCGCAATGGGGAGGGATAGAACGGCATGATCCACAATGCCGTCACGCCGAGTTCAGCAAGGTAGTCGAGCCGCTGCATCAGCCCGGCGAAATCCCCGATGCCATCGCCGTCGCTATCCTGAAACGCCTTAACGTGGAGTTGGTAGATAATCGCGTCTTTGAACCAAAGTGGGTCGTTCATTTAATACCTATCGCTTCCCCGATGTCTTGCGGGTGTGTATGGTTCCCGTGGGCCTGAGCCCACGCTCAGGCACGTCCCCGATGGCCGGAAAATCAGGGCGACACGATTTTAAAGGCAGAGCTTTACCATCCAATTTATGCCGACCCCAGACAGCGACCATCATCGTCTCCAGTTTTTGAACGAAAGCACGCCGACACGCTCTTGGAATTCCACTGCGGACAGGCGGCAGTGCATCGTGTGTGATCATACTTTTTCTGGCAGTGAGGTTCTCGTCCGGCGAAATCGACGCGGCCCGGCGCAACTCAAATGCCCGCTCTGCGGCAGCGCTCCAGAGCAATGGGCGCGGCCCGGTAATCCATTTCTCGACGACCAGATTTGGGCCGAGTGGGAGGTCGCGATGACTTCGGCTGAGCGGGATGGCGAAGGGGACGATGAGCCGGCAATCGTCGGTTAAGATCATCTGCCAACGCTGAAATTTTCCTTCCCCTGATGCGGCCATCAGGCGTGGGGCGCGCGAAACAAAGGGTATCTCCTCATGCAAGCGCCAGCAAAAAAACACGATGTCATCGCTCTGCTCGCGGAGCGCGAATTTCTTGTCCGCGCTCTCATCGAATCCGCTGAGCGGGAACGACGGCGCATCGGGCAGCAGTTGCACGATGATCTCTGCCAGCTTCTGCTTGGCGCGGCGTTCTGCGCAAAGGCCGTGGCGCAGAGTCTCCCGGCGGCATCCCCCGCTGCCGCGGAACTCGACGATCTCATGAGGCTCATTAACTCCGCCGCCCGGCAATCCCGCGACCTCGCCCTCGAACTGAATATCACGCACTTGGACGCACACCGATTCTCTACCGCGCTGGAACATCTCGCGGCCGGTAGGGCTGGAGGCATCCCGTGTCGTTTGGAATATCATCTCGTCAGCGAGGCGCCGTCCGCCGGGCATCTCTACCGCATCGCGCAGGAGGCGGTCGCGAACGCGGCGCAACATTCGGGCGGCACGGAAATCGTCGTGCGAGTGGAGGAGGACGAAGAAAGTGTGCATCTGCAAATCGCGGACGACGGCTGCGGCTTCAATGAGCGAACGTGTGCGGGTCTCGGAGTCGCGATGATGAAATACCGCGCCGAGACGATCAACGGGCGGCTCCGCTTCGATACCCCGCAGCGAGGCGGAACGCGCGTGACGTGTTCGCTGCCGCGAAGCCCATGAACGCGACCTCACTTCCAAAACCAACGAACCATCCTCCGACCGTTCCGATGCGCCTGCTCATCGTGGACGATCATCCGGTCTTCCGTCACGGCAT
This sequence comes from Verrucomicrobiota bacterium, assembly GCA_031367565.1. Lineage (GTDB taxonomy): Bacteria > Verrucomicrobiota > Verrucomicrobiia > Chthoniobacterales > Chthoniobacteraceae > JANLQB01. Next base: position 2,566 of record JANLQB010000669.1, on the reverse strand, counting down.
CTCCCAGCTCATCGGCAAGCTACCCGAGGTCACGATTTGCGGGGAAGCCGACAACGCGCAAACCGCCTTGCAAGCAATGCGGCTCCTCCAGCCACAGATCGCGCTCATCGACATCTCGATGCCCGGCACCAATGGCATCGAACTCATCAAGCTCATGCTCGCGGAGCAGCCCCGGCTCATCATCCTCACCCTCTCGATGCACGACGAATCGCTCTACGCGCTGCGGGCCTTGCGCGCCGGGGCGAAGGGTTACGTGATGAAACACCAGGCGACGGAAACCGTCCTCGATGCGCTGCGCAAAGTCGTCGCGGGCGGCATCTACGTCAGCCCGGCCTTCAGCGAGCGCCTCGTCTTCAAAGCGATCCGAGGCAGCGAGTGCGACCTTGGTTCGCCGGTCGATACGCTCTCGGATCGTGAACTCGAAGTGCTCCAGCTTTTCGGTCGTGGAAAAAGCACACGCGAAATCGCCGACGCGCTGCATCTCAGCGTGAAGACGATCGAAACCCATCGCGCGCACATCAAAGAAAAACTCGGCTTCAAAGGGGCGGACGAAATGGTGAAGTTCGCCGTCGAGTGGATGACGGCGGCTGAGGGATAGCACGCGATGCGCATCGTCCCAACGGCCACCTATCGGCTGCAATTCCACCAGGGTTTCACCTTTGCCGATGCCCGCAGCATCGTGCCTTATCTCGCGCGGCTCGGCATCAGCCATGTGTATGCGTCGCCCATCTTCCGCGCCGCGCCGGGGAGCATGCATGGCTACGATGTGTGCGATCATAATGAGTTGAATCCCGAACTCGGTTCGCGTGAGGACTTCGAGGCGTTATCGTCGGAGATGAAGGCGCACGGTCTTGGCTTGATCGTGGATTTCGTGCCGAATCACATGGGCATCGAGAAGGCGCTGAATCCTTGGTGGCGCGATGTGTTGGAGAATGGCCCCGCGTCACCCTACGCAAACTTTTTCGACATCGACTGGCTGCCGACTAAACGTGAACTCGAAAACAAAGTGTTGCTGCCGGTGCTGGGCGATCAATACGGGCGAGTGCTGGAGCGCGATGAGTTTCGCGTGGAGTTTACGGATGGAGATTTCCGCCTGCTTTACAGCGACTTCACGCTGCCGCTCGCGCCGCGGACAACGCTGCCGCTCTTGCGCCGTGCGGCGGAATTGCTGGCTTCCGTCCCGGCGGAATTGGAAAGCATCGTGGCGGAAAAGAATGGCACCCGCGAGCGACTAGCGCGGCTCTGCGGCGATCGGCCGCAGGTCGGTGAGGCGATTCAGCGCGCGATCGGTGAACTGCAAACTCTCCCGGATGCGGAACGCTTTGACCGGCTCGACGCGCTGATTAACGCGCAAGCCTACCGGCTTAGCTCGTGGCGTGTCGCTGGGGAGGAGATTAACTACCGGCGCTTCTTCGATGTGAACACCCTCGCGGCCCTTCGCATGGAGTTGCCGGAAGTTTTCGATGCCACGCATCGACTGCTTTTTGAGTTGATCGACGCAGGTTATGTCGCAGGTGTGCGCATCGACCACATCGACGGGCTCGCGCTGCCCGGCGAATATCTGGCGAGACTACGCGAGCGCGGCGGGGATGGGTTGTATGTGGTCGTGGAAAAAATTCTCGGTCCCGATGAAAAGCTGCGGGCGGACTGGCCGGTGCAGGGCACGACGGGTTACGAGTTCGCAAACCAACTCGTGCAGTTACTGGTGGCCGCCGACAACGCTCCGCAGTTGGCCGAAAGTTATACGCGCTTCCTTGGGTTTCGGCTGGATTTCCGCGAAGTGGCGTATCGCAGTAAGAAGCTCGTAATGCAGGCGTCGATGGCGAGCGAAGTGAACACGCTCGGCGCGCTGCTCAATCGCATTTCGGAAAGCCATCGCTGGTATCGCGATTTCACGTTGAACGCGCTCACGACGGCGGTGCGCGAAGTCATCGCGTGCTTCCCGGTGTATCGCAGTTACCTCGATCCCCCGCAGCCCGCGCACGAGTCGGATGCGCGCGTGATCTTGCGCGCCCTCGCGCTCGCGCGACGGCGCAATCCGGCGCTGGAGCGCACGGTCTTCGAGTTCCTGCGTGACGTGCTTTTGCCGCCGGCGGAAAACGCACATCCGGTCGATGAAGAACTGCGCCGCGCGTTTGTGCTCAAGTTCCAGCAATCCACGGGACCGATCACGGCGAAGGGGGTCGAGGACACGGCGTTCTATGTTTTCAACCGACTCGTCGCGTTGAACGAAGTCGGCGGCGAACCCGACGCGAAGGGGGCGACCATCGAGACTTTTCATCAGCAGAACGCCGCGCGGCTCGCGACGTTCCCGCATTGCCTGCTGGCGACTTCGACGCATGACACGAAGCGCAGCGAAGACGTGCGCGCCCGTCTCACCGCGCTCTCCGAATTGCCGGAGGAATGGAGCCGCGCCGCGCGCCGCTGGCAGACGATGAATCGCAAACATCGTCGCGAAATCGAGGGCGAGTCCGCACCCGATGCCAACGAAGAGTATCTGCTTTACCAGACGCTGCTCGGCGCATGGCCGCTCGAAGGTTTGCATAACGGGAACCGCGTGAGTTTC
>JANLQB010000663.1:0-4448 GCA_031367565.1 Verrucomicrobiota bacterium | reverse complement strand
GTGCAGGACGTGAAGGTAGGTCCGTCGCAATTTTCGCGACTCGATCTGGTGGAACCGGGCGCGGAAGGTTCCGCCGGGACGGTCGCCGAGTTGAAAGACAAGGATGGTAAATCGCTCGCCGCGCTGTTGCTCGGGAAGAAGTTCATGAAGAAAGGCGGCGGCATGGATATGGGTATGCCGGGAGAAATGCCGGGCTTCCCCGCCGGACGTTATGTCGCGCCGCTTGGCTCGACGAAGGTCTCGCTGGTTTCCGAAACACTCGAGGACGTGGATACGAAAGCGGAGAAGTGGCTGAAGCGGGACTTTTTCAAGATAGAGCTGCCGAAAACCATCAAGCTCGAAGGCACGACTGAGCCGATGCACTGGGAACTGACGAGGGATACTGCGACGGCGGATTGGAAACTGAGCGACGCGAAGCCCGACGAGCAGCCGCTCGATGCGGCCAAGGTTTCCTCGTTCGCCAATCTGCTAGCGAGCGCGTCATTCACCGATGTGCTCGCACCCGATGCCAAACCCGAGGAGACGGGTCTGGATAAACCGACAGTGATTACTTTCACAACTTTCGACAGATTCACCTACGTCCTGAAGATCGGAAAGCCGAACGGCGAAAACCTCCCCGTCGCTGTGTCCGTTTCCGCAGACCTCGCGAAAGCAAGGGAGCCCGGAAAGGATGAAAAGCCGGAGGACAAGGAGAAGCTGGATAAGGAATTCCAAACGACGCTCAAGCGCCTGGAAGACAAGCTCGCGGCGGAAAAGAAAGTAGAGCAGCGTCCTTACCTCATCGCGAAATCGACTCTCGATACCCTGCTGAAAGAGCGCCCTGCCCTGCTCGCGGAAAAGAAACCCGAGGCACCAGCCCCTGATCCCGCTGGAGTAAATCCACCTGCGGGAACGCCACTACCCCCTGCCCCACCCGCACCTCCAAAGCGCGAACCAATCACCGTCACCACGCCGCCAGTGAGCGCGCCACCACTTCCACCCGGAATCGTCCCGCCGCTTCCACCCGGCACCAAACCTACGACCGAGCCCGCACCCGCCCCGGAGCCCGGAGCAAAGCCACCAGCGCCTCCCGCTCCAGCGCCTGAACCTGCGAAGCCTGCTCCAGAACCAGCAAAATCAGCCGCTGATCCCGAGCCAAAGCCCGCGGAAGAAAAAGGAAACTAGTCCGGAGAAGCGCTGGCTCGATAACGAGTGACGTCTCGCATTTCAGCGGACGCAGATTTCGACAAGCTGCCGCCGAATCTTTTCCCGCTTTTGAGAAGCTCGACGTCATGCTCACGGGGATCGTCCATTTCGTTCTCCATCGTCGAGGCTCTTCGATAGGGTGAACACGCCCTGAGCTTTTCTGCTTAATTCGATAGCTACCGCCGCTAAATCGCAAGTGCGGCGGCGGCTGATCTGGGGGTTGCGCGGAAGAGGGTTAGTTCGATTAGTAATTCGCCACGCCTGAGTTTGTGGCTTTGCCGCCTGAGCAGGCGGAAACAAGCACTTCGATTTGCTTCCGCAGGAGAGTTGCATGGTCCAGGCGATCGATAAGTCTTGAAGGCATCCGGGTGAGCCCGGAGGCGGCTCCGAGCAGAGCGCCCACGACTGCACCTCGGTGGCAATTATCTCCGCCGACATTGGTATTCGCGATCACTCCTGCCTGGAAATCCTCCGCATATTTCCACGCGAGAAACAGGGAGGCAGGAAAGGCATCCGCGATGTAGCAGGCTGGGCTGACTCGAAGTCCGATCACTACTTCGTCCGGCTCGCGCGACCACTGTTCGGCTTTGCGCTTCGAGAACCAGTCGGCACCGTGCTCGAAGATGGCTTCGCGGAGGTCGGCACCCGCCGCTACCTTGCAAAGGATGCGGGCGAGGGCGTCGCCTGCGATGCTCACCTCCTCGCTCCGATGGGTGAGATTGATGTGTTCGCGGACTGCCTCACGGGCAGTGCTCAGATCCGAGGCGAAAAACGCAGAGAGGATGCCCACGTGGGCAAGTCCACCGATGTGAATGTCGTTGCCGCCGCATTTTCTCGGCGGCGTGCCACGTGCGTAGGCGGTGAAGAATTTCCGGTGATACTCCTCAAGGTAGGTATCGCGGTGTTTTCCCGGCGTGAGCATGAAGTGGATGTAGCGCCTGAGATAATCATCCGCGTCGTAGCCACCGCGCGCGATCAACGATTCGATGAGCACTTTCGCGAGCTGGAGGTTGAGGGTATTTTCGCCGGCACGGAGGAACTGGTGGTAATGGATTCCGCGCTGTCCCCAGTATTGTGCCTGATCGTGCAGGATGTCGCCGCGCTCGTTCAGCGGGGTGTATGCTGAGCGCCAGAGGATGCTGTCGGCATGCGGGCTTTTCGGTGCAACGTATTCGCGAACCACGCCGTAGTCGCGGTGCAGTGAAGCGCGGTCGTAATACCAATGCACGGGCATGGCGAGGGCATCGCCGATGAAAGAACCCCAGGCGAGCCCGGTGAGTGTGTCTTGATTCAAGAAGGTAGTGTTACAGGTGATGGTTACTTGGGGAATGATATGGTTAAACGCAGCGCGAGAACACCGTGTGGACGCAATTTGCTTTTTCACAGGTTCATGAAAAAGCAATGCCCGGAGCTTTCGCCCCGGGCATGCTGTGTTTTCAATCTGTCTGAAATTTCGGGATTACTTGGGCAGCACGACGCTATCGATGACGTGGATGACGCCATTCTTGCCGATGATGTCGGTCTTCACGACTTTCGCGCCGTCCACGGTCACGCCGCCGTCGGTGACTTTCACGTCGAGTTCGCCACCTTGCACGGTCTTCACCTTGCCGGTCTTCACATCTGCGGCCAGCACTTTGCCGGCGACGACATGATAGGTGAGGATAGCGGTGAGTTTCGCCTTGTTCTCTGGCTTGAGCAGATCTTCGACGGTGCCCTTCGGCAACTTTGCAAATGCCGCGTTAGTCGGGGCGAAGATCGTGAACGGGCCGGCGCCGTTCAGCGTGTCCACCAGGCCCGCGGCCTTCACTGCGGTGACGAGGGTCGAAAAGTCCGCATTGCTTGCGGCAATAGCGACGACGGTTTGGTCCGCTGAAGCTGCGGAGACGTTGTTGATGATGAGCGGGCTGAGGGACAGCACAGCAATGGTGAGTGCGAGGATTTGTTTCATAGGTTTTATTTGTAGGAGTTAGTAGGTTTGCACCGTTGTGAACGGTCCCTACTTAACGCGGGCGGCGCTCCGGCGGAGACGCGGTATATTTTTCTAAAAGAACGCTCATCCTGCATCCGCAAGGACCGGCGAGACGTTCGCAGGTCACAATTTACCGAGGGCAAAAATCGAGACGTCCACCGCGCTCGAGCACAGGGTGGAGATCGGCGGCCCAGCGAGTTCGAAGCCTGCCTGCCGCGCTGGCTCGACGGAGAACTCCGGAACCACCGCGTGCGAGATTCGATAAGGCCGGTGATGCACCCGGCCGCAGTGCAAGGCACCGCTCTCGTCGGTGGAAAACAGCACATATCTTTCGACGAGAAAAAAATTCAGCGACCCGGGCGCAGCTTCGCACGTGTCGCCGTCGGGCTGCCACGCATACGACGAAAGCGCAGGTGTTCCGCGTCGCTGGGAGTGATACTCGACAGCTCCGTCGCGTCGCTTCGCGCGCATCTTCGCGTGGAAATACGGGAGGTGGAAGAGCCGGCGCGCGATGGCCACGGCGAGCGGCTGATTGCAGTCCAGCGAGTAAAACCAAACTCCGGGCCGGCCTTCGCGATCGTGGACGTAGGTCCGCACGTTTAGTTCCAGAAACCACGACACCCAAGGCAGCGGCGGTAGCCACGCAGGTCGAACGCGCTCCATAAAGAACGGTACGATGCCGAGGTAGGCGGCGCCCTCGAAAGTATCGACGAACAATCCGGGCGGCAGTGTGGCCTGCACGGCGCTCGCTTCGATTTTCCAATGAAGAAAAAGCAAATCGCTCCAGCGTTGCCGGCCAACGATGGGAGTCGCTGGGCGCTCGCGCATCGCCAGTCGCTGGGTCGTGGCCGGGATGATTGGAGGGACATTCATGCCTGCAAGAGACCATGCTCCATGATGGCCGCACGGGCGAGCCACGCGCCTTCGATACGGGAAGAGGCCACCATCACGGTGTGTCCTGCGGCGACGCGGCCCGGCTTGTGATTCTCGCACGCGTTCCATGCCAGCGATCCGCAGTGATCGCTGATCGCATAACACTCCCCGCGTTCGCCCCAGCCACTCGCCGCCTGCACGGCGCAGCAGATTCTCCGCGCCTCGCCGGAAGCTGCCTGCACCGCGGCGTGGAAGCGTTCGTCGTGGATGGTAAAATACCGCGCGCCATGATCGACGGTATGGCCTTCCCAGCGCTTGGTGGCACAGCGGTTGCCGAATCCACGAGACTTTTCAAAGAGGGTCCCGCTGCAGCCGCGAGTCTTCAGTGCCTTGCCCGCGGAGACGCCCGCCATTCCGGCTC
>JANLQB010000258.1:0-15315 GCA_031367565.1 Verrucomicrobiota bacterium | reverse complement strand
CGATGCGCGCGGCGGTCGAGTTCGTGCGGTTTTCGCTCCAAGAGGCCGCTTTTTTCCATCCGTGAAAGCGTGGAGGTGATCGTGTTTGGGTCGCTCGCCATCAAGTCGGTGAGGCGGCGCTGCGTGATGCCAGCGGGGTCGTCTTCGCTCAGCCAGCGCAGGATGCTGAATTGATCCGGCGTGATTCCGAGATGCGCGATGCGCTGGCGAAACACTTGATTCAGCCCATACCACGCGCGGCGCAGCAGGACGGGCAGGCGTTTCGGCGCGGGTTCCAAAATTGCAGGACTATTTCACGCGTACGTTGCGTCGCATGAACGCAGGCACGTCGAGGTCCTGGCCGTCCACGATCGTCGGCTCGCTCTTTTCAAAACGACCGCGCGCGACGGGCTCAAAGGTGAGCTGCTCCGGCTTCGCTTCGCGCTCGCGCTTTTTCTTCGCCTCGGCAGCGGATGCGTCGGATTGCCCAGGATGCGGGGCGGGGCTGAGCTTGGCGGCGACGCGCTCGGGCTGTGGCATCAGCGGCGCGGGCGGGATGGACGCAAGCACGGGGATCATCTCCTGCGGCTCTTCGGTGGCTTCCACTTCGGCCTCGTGCGCCACGATCGCAAACGCGGGTTGCGCAGTGCGATCGGGCGCGGCTGCCGCCGGCTCGGGTTGGGCGGCCGGCGGCGCCGCGGCTGCAGAGCGCGGGACGTTTCCGTCCAGCGCGCTTAGCAACATCACCGCCATGCGGTTCCCCATGCGGGGCTCCACGGCGGTGCCGAAAAGGAGTCGAGTCTCATCGCCGATGTGACGGTTCAATTCGTCCATCAGGATTTGCACTTCGTTCAGAGTCATGCCGGGTCCGCCGATCACGTTCACGAGAACGTTTTCGGCGTCTTCGAGCAGGCGGCCGCGATCCATGAGCGGGCTCTTCAGCGCGCGTTCGAGCGCGGCGTGAGCGCGGTTGTCGCCCTCGGCTTCGCCGTAGCCGAACAGGCAGCGCGGATTTTGCCTGCGCAGCGCAGTCTGCAATTCATCAAACCCAATGCGCACGATCCCCTGCCGCTGCACGAGCCCCGAAATAGCGCGCACGCTCTGGCTGATCGTCTGGTCCGCGACGAGAAATGCCTCCTGGATTCCCGCGCGCGGCGCAACGACTTCGCCCATCTTGTCGTTCTCAAAACAGATCACGACATCCGCGTATTGCTGGAGCGACTCCAGCGCTTCCTCCGCCTGCAAACGGCGACGTTTTCCCTCGAAAGTGAAGGGCATCGTGACGAACGCGACGACCATCGCGCTCTGCGCCCGCGCATACGAAGCGATGAGCGGCGCGGAGCCCGAGCCCGTGCCGCCGCCAAGTCCCGCGACGAGGAAAACCATCGTGGCACCTTCGAGCGCCGTCTTGATTTCATCCGCGCCTTCCTCCGCCGCAGCGTAGCCGACTTCCGGGTCGCCGCCCGCGCCGAGACCGCGCGTGGTGTTGCGCCCGATCTGCACTTTGGTGGAAGCAACGGAGCTGGTGAGCGCCTGCACGTCGGTGTTCAGCGCGATGAGTTCCGCGCTCTCGAATCCATCGAGAAGGATGCGATCGAGCGCGTTCGATCCCGCGCCGCCGAGGCCGAAGATCTTGATGCGGAGATCGGTTTCGCTGGTGGCTTGATGATGACGTTTGATTTCAATCATGGCGTGGTGTTGTTGAGTTTTTCACCAGAGTCCGAAGCGGCTGAAGGTGCGGCTGAGCCGGGTGATCCATCCGCCGCGCGGCTCGGGGCGCATGGCCTGCGCCCATTTGATGAGGCCGATTGCGGTCGAGTATTGCGGATTTTCAAAGGCGGACGTGACGCCGCTCACGGTCTGCGCATGCGTGACGTGAACAGGCATGCCGAACACTTCTTCCGCGAGATGACTCATCCCCGGAATCTGCGAGCAGCCGCCCGTGAGCAGCAGTCCCGCGCCGAGAAATTCCGTGCAATGCATCGTGTCGATCTCGCGTTTGATGAGCTCGAAAGTTTCGCGCACCCGGCAATTGATGATCGTGTTCAAGATCTCGCGCTCGATCTCTTTGCCCGCAAAACCGGTCTCGTCGCGCAGCACCACGGTCTCGCCCGGGAGCGAGTTTCCGAGGCTGACGCTGCCTTCCTCGTGCATAATTTTCACGGCCTTCGCCATCGGCACGCGGAGTCCGAGCGAAAGGTCGTTTGCGATGTGATCGCCGCCGATCGCGAGGCAGCCGCTCTGCTTCACCGCGCCATCGACATACACCACGTAACCCGTCGTCCCACCACCCATGTCGATCACGAGCGCGCCGAGACTTTTCTGATTCAAATCGAGCACGACCTGCGCGGAGGCGAGCGGCGAAAACACGACATCTTCGACCTCAATATCGAGCTCTTTCACGCACCGCACCGTGTTCTTAATGCGCGTGCCGACTCCGTGAATAATGTGAAAATCCGCCTCCAGCTTTCGGCCCATCATGCCGATCGGGTTCAGCACGCCATCCTGCCCGTCCACGTAGTAGTGCTGAAGGATCGAATGCAAAAAAGTGTTCGCCGGGGGAATGCTCACTTCGCGCGCCGCAGCCTGCACTTCCTCGTAATCATCGTCGCAAATCTCCTCGCGATCCTCGGGGATATTGATGGAGCCACGATTGTTGAAGCTCGCGATGTGGCCGCCGGACACGCCGAGATACACGCTGTTGATCTGCACGTCGCTTTTCTCTTCGGCGTCCGCGAGCGCTTCGCGGACACATTTTCCGGCCGTGTCGAAATCGACGATTTCGCCTTTGCGCACGCCGCGTGATGGCGCCTCTCCGACGCCTAGGATTTTGATGGTGCCATCGCGACGGCTTTCGCCGACGACAGCGCACACTTTGGATGTGCCGATTTCTAAACCTACGATGATGTCTTCTTTAGCCATTGAGACGGAATGGTTTTTTGATGGAGTCCGCCGGGCCTTTTGGGCGCGGCGGCGGGGTCGCTGATTTGGGTAGAGTGCTGACGGGAGTGGTAGGCGCGGGAGTCGCGGTTGCGCCCGGCTTTTTCGGCGGGGTGACGGCTTTGTTTTTCGCGTCCTTGTCTTTGGAAGCGGACGGTGTCTCCATCGCGGCGGCTTCCGCGGCGGCTTCCTCGTCCTCGGTCTTCGCAAAATGGACCGGCGTGTTGCGTTCGACGATTAGATTTACGGCTTGGAGTTTCTGCCCATTCGCTTCGCTGAAGTCGATGAAGCGCAAAAGCCGGGTCACTTGGCGATCTACCTTTTCGAGACCGAATGTAATCTTCCGCCGGCGTTGATCCGTGACCACGACACAGTATCCCTTTGAAATATCCAGCGTCTGCGGATGAAAGCGCGTGTTGTCCGTCGTGAGCCGGATGAGGTCCAGCGCCGCCTGCATTTCGTAGCTTTTCACCTTCTGACCGAGCACCAGATTTTCCGTGGATATGCCCGAAATCACCGGCATCGAAAGATATTCCGGCAGCCTCCTTTTGATCTGCATCGCCACACCTCTCGAATCCACGAGGAACGGTTTCTCCGCCCATTTCGGATCGTCCGTCGATTTTGCAGCGAGCCACGCGATCGGGCGGCGCTCGTAGATTTTCACCTCGATGCGATTCGGCAGCACGCGCTGCAATTCCACGCTCTCGACCTGCGGCATCGCGTCGATCGCTTCGCGTGCTTTGGCGATGTCGATCGTAAAAATGTTTTTGCCGAGTTCGAGATTAGCCGTCGCGCGGACCTGCGCACGCGAGAGCGTGCCGTCCGTGTTCACGTTCACATGCACGAGGAAGTAGTCCGGATTTTCCCACAGGAAACGCCGCAGGCATTCCTTCCCGCCGAGATACGATCCCACGATCACACTCACGATCAGCACGGCCTTGCAGGTGAAAAGCAGCACCGCGCGAATCCGCTGCACGCGCGCGATGTCGCGGCGCACGCTCACTTCGAGCAGGTGCTGGTGCCGCCGGTGTTTCGGCTTCGACACGCGATGGTTTTTCGTGACGCGCAGGGACTTCATTTTGCGGATGGGCGGTTGAGTGAAAGCTCGACGATGCGCGCGCAAAGCTGCTCGTAGCTCAGTCCGGCCGCGAGCGCGGCTTCGGGAAGCAGACTCGACGGCGTCATGCCGGGAATCGTGTTGATCTCCAGTACGAACGGCTCGCCGGATTTCGTGAGCAGCACATCGACGCGCGAATAGACTTCGAGAGCGAGAGCGCGATGCGCCGCGAGGGCGGTTTTTTGCACGAGCTGCGTCGCCTCGTCGCCGATCGGTGCCGGGCAAAAATGATCCGCTCCCGCTGCGTTCGGATTCAGAAACGGATACTTGTTTTCAAAATTGTAGAAGTCCTTCTTCGCGACGATCTCGATGACCGGCAGCGCCACGTCGCCGACGATTCCGACCGTCAGCTCGCGACCTTCGACAAATTGCTCGACGAGCAATTCGCTCGAATATTTCCGCGCCTCCGCGAGCGACGACTCGATCTCGCCTTCCGTGCGCACGATGCAAACGCCCACGCTCGATCCCTCACGCGGCGCTTTCACGACGAAGGGAACCGTCAACGTCGGACGCGCACCGCTCGCCAGAATCTCAAACGCAGGCGTCGGCACGCCACACTCCATAAATCGTTTCTTGCTCGCGATTTTGTCGATCGCGAGTTCGCTGCCTTCGACGCCTTCGCCAGTATATTTCACGCCGCGCGATTCCAGAACACGCTGCACCTGGCCGTCTTCGCCGAACGTTCCGTGGATCGCGTTGAACGCGAGTTCGACATCCTCAGGGAGGAGGAAACTTCCGTCGATCACGTCCACTTCGGTCACCTCCGCGCCGAGTTTGCGCAGCGCGCCGACGACGCCCGCACCCGTCGCGTGCGACACCTTTCGCTCGGAGCCGGGACCGCCCATCAGAACGGCGATTTTTTTGTTCGTGAGATCAATAGACATTGGAAAAATATTTTGGCGCATCGACTCGGCAACGGGCCGCTCGAGCAGCTTCTTTCAAGAAACTGAGGTCAGTCATGGATGCCTTTCTCCTCGCCGATAATTTGCACCTCGGTCTCGAGCGCGATGCCACGTTCACGCTGCGCAGTCTCCTGCACTTTCGCGATCAAATTCAACACGTCCGCCGCACTCGCTTTCTCATCGTTCACGATGAAGTTGCCGTGAATTTCCGAAACCTTCGCGCCGCCGATGCGCACGCCTTTCAGGTCGAGTTCATCGACGAGTTTTCCGGCGGGCATCGTACCGGGATTTTTGAAGACGCAGCCCGCGCTCGATTCGCGCGGCTGCGAGGTGCGGCGCTTTTGCGTCGATGCTTCGAGCGCTTTCTCGATCGCCTCCGGCGTGCCCGGTTCGCCTTTAAAGGTCGCTGAGACCGCGTAGTTCTTTTCCAGCATCCCGCAGTGCCGGTAGCGCACGTCCATCTCGGCGGGCGTCTTCATGTGGAAGTCGCCGTTCGGATCGACGTAGCGCACGCTCACCACTTGCCGGAACGTCTCGCTGCCCATCGCCCCCGCATTCATCCGCAGCGCGCCGCCGACATTTCCAGGAATTCCCTCGAACCACTCGAAGCCGCCGATCTGCGCATCGCGCGCGACATACGCCAGCTCTTTTTGCTTCACCCCGACGCCGACCGTGATCCGCCCATCGCGCACTTCGATTTTCTTAAATTCTCCGCGACTCAAATGCACGACCACGCCACGAATGCCGCCGTCGCGCACGAGCAGATTCGACCCGCGCCCGATCACAAAAAGCGGCACTCCGCGCTCAGTGGTAAACTTCACCAGCCGCGCAAACCCCTCTTCCGTCTCGGGCTCCGCCCAAAACTGTGCCGGTCCGCCGACCCTCATCGTCGTATGCTTCGCCAGCGGCTCGTAAAGTTTGATCACACCGGCGCCCATCACGTTTTGCAACTCGTCGAGTAGCGCCACGTCCTTCGCCAGCAGGCTCGCCGCTTCGTGAATATTTCCCGCGCCAAGACTGATCACGCAATCGCCCGGCTCCAGCATCCGCCCGATTTCCTGCGCGAGCTTTTTCCGGTCCGGCTGAAAACTCGCCGCCTCGTGTCCTTCGCGGATCATCTCGTCCACGATCGTCTGCCCGGTCACGCCAGGGATCGGCACTTCGCTCGCCGGATACACGTCGGCAATGATCGCCACATTCGCATCGTTAAAAGCGCGGCCAAAGTCCTCCTTCAACTTCATCGTGCGCGAAAACCGATGCGGCTGAAACATGCAAAGCACCCGCTTGCGCCCCGTGTTCTTCGCCGTCGCCAGCGTCGCCTTCACCTCGCTCGGATGATGCCCGTAGTCGTCCACGATCATGTAACGCTCGCTGCGATACTTGATTTCAAACCGCCGACGCGCGCCGCGGAAGGACTCCAGTGCTTCCGCGATTTTGGAAAAGGGAATGCCGAGTTCCGTCGCAAGCGCGATGACGCCGATGGCGTTGCTCACGTTGTGGCGTCCGGGCACGTTCAGCGTGATCGCGCCCAACGGCTCACCACCGCGCAGCACGCGGAAGTGCGATTGGAAATCCTTCGTGTGAACGTCGTCGAACCGGTAAAATGCGAGGTGCGATTCGCCGCAGGAAATCGCGCCGGGATGCACGGAGCAGATGCGCGTCGCGTTGGCATCGTCTGCGCAGTAAAAAACTTTCCCGCTCGTCTGACTGAGCAGTTGATTGAACACCACCTCGATCGCCGCGAGGTCGTCGTAGTAGTCGAGATGCTCCTCCTCGATGTTCAGCACGAGCGCGTGTTGCGGATGATAAAGCGCGAGCGTTCCGTCGCTCTCGTCGCCCTCGACGACGAAATATTCGCCTTCCAAATCCCAATTCGCATTCGTGCCCAGGATCGGAATTTCCGCGCCGACGTAGTGCGACGGATGCAAGCCGCCGCCTTTCAAAACGTGCGCGGCCATCGACGAGGTCGTCGTCTTCCCGTGCATCCCGCAGACCACGATGCCCTTTTTTGCGTGCATGATCGCGGCGAGCGCTTCCGCGCGGCGCACCATGTTCCGCTGCGTCCGCACGGCTTCATCATACTCCACATTCCCGGGCCGGATTGCGGACGAGAAGATCACGAGATCCGCTTCCGAAAGATTCGCGGCGTCCTGTCCGAGATGAAATTGCAGCCCGATTTTTGCGAGGCGCTCGATCTCGACCGTGCGCACTTTGTCCGAACCACTCACGCGATGCCCGAGCGCGAGCAGCAGGCCAGCGATCCCGCTCATGCCCGAGCCCGCGACGCCGATCAGGTGAATCTTTAATTCACCGCCGATGATGATCTCCGCAAGGATTTGGCCGGTATCCATTACGCGGCTCCCATGGTTGAAGCTTTCAGCACGACCTCCGCGACGCGCTCTGCCGCATCCTTCGGCGCGAGCGCCGCGGCGCGGGCAGACATTTCGGAAAGGTAAGCGGGATCGTCGATGAAGCGCATCAGTTGCGCAGCCAGGAGATGGCCCGAGATCGCGTTTTGTGGCATCAGCACGGCGGCGTTCGCCCGCTCGAAAATGCGCGCGTTTTCTGTCTGGTGATCCTCCGCCGCAAACGGATACGGGATCAGCACGGACGGCAGCGCGAAATGCGATAGCTCAGTGAGGCTCGCCGCGCCGCTGCGCGCGATGCAGAAATCGGCGGCGCTGTATGCGGTCTCCATGCGGTGCCAGAAAGGTGAGACGAACGCTGACACGCCGGACTGCGAATATTTTTCGCGCACGCTCTTCTCATCATCGCGCCCGGTGAGATGGATGATCTGGATCGGCTTCGTGCGCAACTGCGGCAGGGCATCGACGATCGCATTGTTAATCCCGCGCGCCCCCTGACTACCGCCCATCACGAGCAGCGTTTTGCGATCCGGCGAAAGCCCGAATGCCTCGATCGCCTGAGCCTTTGGAATGCGCCCGACGAGGGTGCGGCGGATCGGCGTTCCGGTAACATCGGATTTTCCCGGCGCGAAAAACTTCGAGCATTCGGCGAAGCCGAGCAGCACCCGCGTGACGAGGCGCGCGTTGAATTTGTTCGCCTTGCCGGGAATCGCGTTCGACTCGTGGACAAACGTCGGAATCTTGCGCGCCCGCCCGGCGATGATCGGTGCCGTGGAAGTGAATCCGCCCATCCCGAGCACCGCGCTCGGACTGAAATCGCGAAAGAGCGCCGTCACCTGATTCAGCCCCGTGCGGAACTGCGACCAGCAACGCAGCAGCGCGAGCGGCGATTTCCCTTCGAGCCCGACGCCGCGCACGCGCTCCACGCGAAAGTCCGTGCGGCCTTGCGTCGCGAGCGAGTCGATCTCCTTTTCCGAAATCAGCAGCATCACCGCGTGGCCGCGCGCTAGCAGGACTTCGCCCACGGCGAGTCCTGGAAAAAGATGTCCGCCGGTTCCGCCGGCTGCGATGACGAAGTTCATGCCGGGGTCAGATGCGCACAAAGCGTCTGCGGGTTTTCACTTCGAGCTTCGCGGAGCCGCGATTGACTTCTTTTTCAGTCAGCCCGCGACGGTAGATATTGATCAGGATGCCGACGCAGACGAGGCAGAAGACGAGGTTCGATCCGCCGTAGCTGATGAACGGGAGCGGCATTCCTTTGTTCGGCAGGAGCGCGGTGGTGACTCCGATATTCACCACGGCCTGAAGTGAAATGAGCAACACCACACCGAAGCCCAGGAGCATTCCGAAACGATCGCGCGCTCGCATGGAAATGATCGCGCCGCAGATCACGATCACGAGAAAGCAGAACACGACGAGCAGCGTAAAACGGAGGCCGAGTTCTTCGCCGACCATCGGAAAAATGAAGTCGGTGTGAGCGTAGGGAAGATACGCCATTTTCTGCCGGCCCATGCCAAGCCCGAGTCCATTCACGCCGCCGGAACCAAACGCGATCAGACCCTGATATTGCTGAAGACCCGCGCCCGCTTTGAATTCTTCGAGGTTCTGAAACGCGAGAATGCGGTGCATCCGCTCGGGCATCTGATGCGCGATGTAAATCATCAACACGAGACTGCCGATGAAGATGGGCGCGATGTAGGAAACGCGCGTGCCCGCGATGAACATGACACCAATGGCCGCCGCGCCGATGAGCGCGGTGCTTCCCATGTCCACTTCGAAAACGATGAGCGCCATGAGCCCTCCCGCGATGCAAAGTGGCACCAAAAAACCTTTCACGAACTGGGTCGGCTCGCACTCCTTTTGCGTGAACCATCGCGCGATCAATGTGACCACGGCCAGCTTCGCCAGCTCGGACGGCTGAAACGAGGCGAAACCGAGATTCAGCCAGCGATGCGCGCCGTTAAGCTTCATGCCGATGTGCGGGACGAAACAAAGAACCAGCAGGACCGCCGCCACTCCGTAGAGCGGCCACGCGACGCGACGCCAGTGCAGGTAGTCCGTTTTCGCCACCACCGCGCACAGGAAGATGCCGATCGCCAGCCAAGTCGATTGGTGTTTGATGAAGTATTCCGGCGACTTGCCCTTTTCGTTCACAAAAGCACTCGTGCTAAAAAGCATCACGCAGCCGATCACGATCAAGACCGCGACAGCCAGCAGGAGTCCGTAGATGCTTTTGCGATGCACTCTGAAAAGACGGCGTTTAGTTTTTCTTCGCTGGAACTTTTAGCGACAGCCCGATCTGCATTTTTTTCGGGTCATCGATCTTGTTGAGCTTCAGAAGATCGGTGGCGGTCGTGTTGAATTTTTTCGCGATCGAGGTCGGCGTGTCACCCTTGGCGACCGTGTAAGTGCGGCTCGCTGGATTGGCGGTTGCGGCGACTTCCGGGGTCGATGGAGTCTTGGTTTCGAGGAAGGCCGCTTTGCGGGAATCCGGTACGACCGGCGCAACGGCGGGCTTCGCCGCAGTCTTCGCGGTCGGAATCGTGAGGATCTGGTTTGGACGAAGGATGACGCCAGTCTTGATGTTGTTGACCTCTTCCAAATCGGCAACCGACACACCATGAAGCGTCGCAATCTTGGTGAGCGTGTCGCCGGGCTGAACGTGATACACATTCGTCTTCGAGAGGGGCGCGGATGATCCTTTTGCCTCCAGTTCAGGAGTCGCAGCATTCGCCTTGTTACCGGCCAGCGGTGTGCCGACGGCAGATGCCGTCGATTCGGCGGGAGCTTTGCTCACCGGACCGCGCGATGCGCGCAAGCTGTTAAAGGCGTAGATGCCGCCGACGGCGACGACGTGCAAGACCAGGACGACGATGAACGCGCTGGAGAGATTCGTCTTCGGCTCGTCGTCGTAGTAGCTCTCCGCTGCCGGTGCGCGCCGGGCGGCGGTCGTGGCCTGGAGTTTCTTCGGACGGCCCGCGAAGAGCGTGAACTTGGGTAGCTTGAACTTTTTCATGGCGTTTGGGTTTTGAGGTCTTGAACGAGTGCGCGGAAGAGACTGCCGCGTTCAGCGTAGTTTTTGAACATGTCGAAAGAAGAGGTGCCGGGGCTGAAGAGGACGACATCGCCGGGCTGCGCGAGTTCGCGCGCAAGCCCCACGGCGCGCTCAAGCGAGCGGCCCGCGTTGCGCACGGGAAGCCGGTCTTGCCAGAGCGTTTCGATGCGGTCGGCCATCTCGCCAAGCGTCACGACCGCGCGGCATTTCTGCGCCACGATTTCGGTCAGCGTTTCATACTCGAAACCCTTGTCTTTCCCGCCCGCAATCAGGACGACCGGGCGCGTTTCGGAAAGCAGCGCCTTCTCGACGGAGTCGGGATTCGTGCCTTTGGAATCATTGATCCACTCCACACCATCGAGCGTGCGCACGGGCTCGCAGCGGTGCGGGAGCGGCGCGTATTCGCAGAGCGGCGCACGCATCGCATCAAAGCTCAGGCCGCGCACATGGCCGACTCCGAGCGCGGCCATCAGGTTTTCGGCGTTGTGCGCGCCGCGGAGTTTCGTGTCGCTCATCGCGAGGACGGGCTCGTTGCGGAAATGGATGATGCCATCGCGCAGGTCGAAATCCGCGCCGCTCGTGAATGCGCTGAACGTGATTCTTCGCGCACGCAATTCCGGTAGCTTGTCGCGGAAATTCACGACCGCCCAATCGTCGGTAGTCTGGTTTTGGAAAATGCGAATCTTCGCCTGAAAGTAGTCTTCCATCGAGGCGTAGCGATCCAGGTGATCGGCCGCGAAACCAAGCCAGACCGCGGTTTGCGGGTGAAAGCGATTGATCGTTTCGAGTTGGAACGAACTCAATTCGAGCGTCATCACATCGAGATTCACGCTCTCTTTCACGCGCGCGGAAAACGCCGGGCCGATGTTCCCCGCGGCGAGCGTTTTCACCCCACACGCGTTGAGCATCTGCGCGATCAATTGGGTCGTCGTCGTTTTCCCATTTGTTCCGGTGATGCCGATGATTGGGCACTTGCACCACTCGTAGGCGAATTCGAGTTCGCCGATCATCGCGATGCGTTTGCGAATGAAATTTTGGACGAGCGGCGCGGCGGGATCGATGCCGGGGCTGAGCACGGCGAGATCGAATGGGTCCGGCTCGTATTCCGCCGCGAGCCCCGCGATGACGCGGATGCCACGCAGACCGAGCGCGTCGATTTTCCTGCGGAGTTTATTTTCCTCCGCGGTGTCAAAGATCGTCACAACAGCACCCTCCTCCACGAGCAGGAGCGCAGCGGATTCACCGCTTTCGCCTGCTCCGAGCACAGCGATCTTCTTGTTGGCGTAAGGCACATTTACCGAAGTTTGAGGGTGGCGAGGCCGAGGAAGGCGCACATGATCGAGAGGATCCAGAAGCGTGCGACCACGGTGGTTTCCTTCCAGCCGAGGAGCTCGAAATGATGATGCAGCGGTGCCATGCGGAACACGCGCCGACCTTCACCGTAGCGGCGTTTCGTGATCTTGAACCAGGTGCGCTGGATGAGCACTGAAGCCGCTTCCGCGACGAAGACGCCACCGACGACCACGAGTAGAAGCTCTTGTTTGCAGCAGATGGCGATGACTCCGATCGTCGCGCCGATCGCGAGCGATCCGGTGTCTCCCATAAAAACTCGCGCGGGAAAACAATTGAACCAAAGGAACCCCAACGACGCGCCGACCATCGCCATGCAGATGATGCTGAGCTCACCCGCGAAGTTGTAGAAAGGGATCTGCAAATACGCGGCGATTTTCACATTTCCCGCCGCATACGCGAAGATGCCGTAAGCGAACGAAGTGCTCGCCGTGCAGCCCGCAGCCAAGCCGTCGAGACCGTCGGTGAGATTCACAGCGTTCGATGCGCCGAGGATCACGAGCGCGAAAAAGAAGAACGTGAACCAGCCGAGATTTCCAATGATCGGGCTCTTATAAAATGGCACGTAGAGCGAGCGCGCCTGCACCTCGATCGCGGGATTCAGGAGAAAGTATGCGGTGACGACTCCAGCGAGGCCGAGCTGTACGATGAGCTTCGTGCGCTCGCTGGCTCCGGCAGCGTTCTTCTTTTTCACCTTCAAGTAGTCATCCCAAAATCCGAGCGCGCCGCACCACACAATGACGAGCAGCAGGAGCCACACGGCGGAGTTGTCGAGCCGCGCCCAGAGTAGCGTGGAAATGATGACCGCTCCGAGCAGAAGCACGCCGCCCATCGTCGGCGTCCCGGCTTTTTTTCCATGGAGTTCAAAGAGGCGATTCACTTCTTCCTTCGTCCGAATGGGCTGGCCGACTTTCAGCGAGATGAGTTTACGGATGACGAGGGAACCAAAGACCAGCGAGAGAAGGAAGGCGGTCACGGCCGCGCCGATGGCCCGAAATGAGATGTAATTGAAGACGTTGAAGGCTCCGTAAAAATCCGGACCCTGACGTTCGCTCAGATAATGGAGATACCACATCATGGCGTCTGAAGTCCCTCCACGATGCGCTCCATTTTTCCGGAGCGGCTGCCTTTCACGAGGACGACATCGCCCGCTTTGGCGATTTCGCGCAGCGTCGCGATGGCATCCTGCACATTCGCAATCCGCAGGACTTCGGCGACTCCGGCACGTTCCGCCTCCTCGGCGATGAAGGCGGGCTCCGCACCGACGTCGAGAAGGCAGTCGATGCCAAATTCAGCCACGGCTTTTCCCACGCTGCGATGACCGGATTCGGACTCGGTGCCGAGTTCCGCCATACGCCCGAGCACGGCGATGCGGCGGCCAGCGGCGGGCATTTCGGCGAGGGTGCGGAGGGCGGCGGCCACCGAGTCGGGGTTGGCGTTGTAAGTGTCGTCGAGGACGTGGATGCCGTTGATGACTTTCTGTTCAAGGCGTCCGCGCGTGAGCCGGAGACTGCGCAATCCGTCAGCGCATTCTTCCAGCGAAAGGCCGAAGAAACGACCGGCGGCGACGGCGAGCAATGCGTTGCGAACCATGTGAACTCCGGGCACGGGCAACTCGGCGTCCACCCAATGATCATCCACACCGAGCCGAAATTTCATCCCGCTAAAATCCTGCCGGAGATCCGTCGCTCGGACATCGCCCTGATCGAGCCCGCAGAAAATCGCGTCCGCTTTTGTGCGCGCCGCGATGCCTTTTGAAAACTCATCGTCGGCATTCAAAATCACGAGCCCACTGGGCTGGAGCGCTTCGGCGAGCGTGCCTTTTTCTTTCGCGATGGCTTCGCGCGAACCCATGTATTCGATGTGAGCGACGCCGATATTCGTGATGATCGCGACATCCGGCGCCGCCAGCGCAGCGAGCGGTGCGATTTCACCGGGATGATTCATCCCGACTTCAAACACCCCGATCTGATCGCTGCTCCGCGCACGCAGCATGGTGAGCGGCAGACCGATGTGGTTGTTAAAATTCCCCTCCGTTTTCGTGACGCGAAAATTTTGAGCGAGTACTGCGGCGGTAAAATCCTTGGTGCTCGTTTTCCCATTACTGCCAGTTATCGCGACGACTTGCAGCGGAAGCTGCCGGCGATAACGCGTGGAAATTTTTTGCAGCGCATCGAGCGTGTCGCCGACTTGCACTTGGGCAAATCCCGGCGGCAAACCTTCGAGTGATTCCTCCACCACGGCACCGATCGCGCCGCGTCTCGCAGCCTCGGCCACGAAGGTGTGCCCGTCGAAATTGTCGCCACGCAGCGCGAGAAAAAGATCCGCCGCCTTGAGCGCACGCGAGTCGGTGCAGATCGTGTCGAACGAAAGCGCGGAATCGCCGGAACGAAGCTGCCCGCCCGTCCAGCGAATGATTTTTTCCAGCGCAGTCGGATCCATTTTCACCATTCCCCCCGCTTTCCTTCCAACGCCTGATTCGCGACGGCGACGTCGTCGAACGGAATCGTGTGATCGGCAAACTCCTGCGTCTTTTCATGCCCCTTTCCGGCGATGAGCACGATGTCGCGCGGCTGCGCCATGGCGATGGCTTTGAAGATCGCCTCCTTGCGATCGACGATCACTTCGTATTTCCCGTTCGGCATTCCGGGCTTGATGTCGTCGATGATTGCGGACGGTTCCTCCTTCCGCGGATTGTCGCTCGTGACGATCGCCCAGTCCGCATACTGATCCACGATAGCCCCCATCTTCGGACGCTTGTTGCGATCCCGGCTCCCACCGCAGCCGAAGACGACGATGACGCGCGCGGGGTTCAGTTCGCGGCAGGTTTTCAGGACGTTGAGCAGGGCATCGTCCGTGTGGGCGTAGTCCACAAAAACGCGGAATTGACGCTGGCCGGGCACGGACTCGAGGCGACCAGGAACTGGCGGACCATCCGCGAGCGCGAGCACGGCTTCACGCACATCCACGCCGAGCACGTGCGCGCCGGCGATGGCAGCGAGCGAGTTGTAAACATTGAACTGACCGATCAACGGGAGACGCACGAGGTAGTTCCGTCCGTTCGCATCGAGTTGGTAGCTCGTGCCGTTCAGATCCATACGGATATTACTCGCGCGGAAATCGGCGCGCACTCCGCAGCCGTAACCGATCACGGGTATTTCGCGCGCGAAACGCTGGGCAAATTGCGCGCCGATGCGGTCATCCATGTTGATGACCGCTTTGGCTTTTTTCTTCTGCGAAGTCAGACCGCTGAAGAGCCGGGCTTTCGTCTCAGCATAAGCCTCCATCGACTTGTGGTAGTCCAGATGGTCCTGGCTGAGATTGGTGAAAATCGCGACGTCGAATTCGACATTGCGCACACGCGCCTGGTCGAGCGCGTGGGAGCTGACTTCCATGGCTGCAGCTTTGCATCCGGCGGAGCGCATTTGCCAGAGCAGGTCCTGCACTTCGAGCGACTCGGGCGTAGTGCGCGTGGCGGGCAGGATGCGGTCGCCGATTTCATAGCGAACCGTGCCGATCACACCGCACCGCATCAGCGCGCGATCGCAGATGTGCTTGAGCAGAAACACGGTCGTCGTCTTGCCATTCGTGCCGGTGACGCCTGCG
>JANLQB010000645.1:0-2579 GCA_031367565.1 Verrucomicrobiota bacterium | reverse complement strand
CCGCCGATTTGATGAGGATGTGCTGCTCCGTGGATATTCCTCTTTACGCATATCCTTTCACACGTATGCTCGTAAGATGAAACTGATCGAAGTTTACAAGTGCCTCTGCGACGAGACACGGCTGCGTATCCTGCACCTCCTGTCCCATCGCGCGCTCTGCGTCTGTCACTTCCAGGAAATCCTCAGCGCGCCGCAGGTGAAGATTTCCAAGCATCTGGCGTATCTCCGTGAACACGCCCTCGTGGAGACGCAGCGCGAAGGCGCCTGGATCGTCTATTCACTCCCGGCAAAACCTTCGCCGGAACTGACTGCGAACATGAAGTGTTTGCAGGACTGCTGCCGCGAGAATGCGGTCTTCACCGCTGATCTACGGCGGATGACCAAAGCGCTGGCGAACTGCACCGGGCCGCTGGCGGACTGCTGCCCACCCCAAGTAAAATCCAAAACTGTCACCACGAGTCGCGCTAAATGAAAACTTCCGAATTCAAAACTCACCTTGAAAGGCATTCCGCTCACGAACTTCGGTTCGTGCTGCCAGATGGCGATGTCATCCCCGCCCACGCGCACATCACCGAAGCGGGCCGCGTGGACAAGACTTTCATCGACTGCGGGGGAACGATCCGCACCATCTCGAACTGCACGCTGCAAGCGTGGGTAGCCGATGACGTGGAGCATCGCCTCCCGCCGGGCAAGCTCGCGGGCGTGCTCGACATCGCGGCGCCCATCTTTCGCGACGAGGATCTGGACATCGAAGTCGAATACGAAGACTGCGCGATCTCCCAATTTCCCGTCCTCGATGTCAGCGTTTCAGAGAGCACCCTCAGCTTTCAGCTTGGGTCGAAGCACACGGACTGTCTGGCAAAAGAGGTGTGTCTCCCAAAGAGCGGAGGCTCGGCGGGTAGCGGCTGCTGTTAGCGGTTCCGCTCCACTCGATGAACGCACCAGCCACGAGCGATTCCGTCGCGCAAAGGATGTCGTTTCTGGACCGTTACCTCACGGTCTGGATCTTCGCCGCCATGGGCCTCGGCGTCGCGCTCGGGCACTTCGTCCTCGCTGATCCCGAGGCGTTTTTCGCGCCGATGACCGTGGGCACCACGAACCTGCCCATCGCCATCGGCCTCATCCTCATGATGTATCCGCCGCTCGCGAAGGTGAAATACGCGCAGCTTCCCCAGGTCTTCGCCAACACCCGCATCCTGACTTTATCGCTGGTGCAGAACTGGCTCGTCGGCCCCGTGCTCATGTTCCTGCTTGCGGTCACGCTCTTGCGAGATCACCCGGATTACATGGTCGGTCTCATCCTCGTTGGCATCGCGCGCTGCATCGCGATGGTGCTCGTCTGGAACGACCTCGCCAAAGGCAGCCGCGAATACGCCGCCGGGCTCGTCGCGCTCAATAGCCTCGCGCAGATCCTTTTCTACAGCGCCTTCGCATGGCTCTTCATCACCGTCCTGCCGCCGTATTTCGGGCTGGAGGGGAAGGTCGTGAAGATCGAAATGGCCGCCATTTTCTGGAGCGTGATGATCTATCTCGGCATCCCGTTCGCCGCCGGTGTCCTCAGCCGCGTGGTGCTCGTGCCGTTAAAGGGTGAGGCTTGGTATGAGCAGAAGTTCATTCCACGCATTTCGCCGCTCACGCTCGGCGCGCTGCTTTTCACCATCGTCGTGATGTTCACCTTCAAAGGAAACGCCATCGTCGCGCTGCCGCTCGATGTCGTGCGCATCGCGATCCCGCTCACGATCTACTTCGCCATCATGTTCCTCGTCAGCTTCTTCATGGCGAAACGCCTCGGCGCGGACTACCCGCGCTCGACGTCGCTCGCCTTCACCTCGGCGGGTAATAACTTTGAACTCGCCATCGCCGTGGCCATCGCGGTCTTCGGCATCAAGTCCGGCGTGGCTTTCGCCGCCGTAGTCGGCCCGCTCATCGAAGTGCCCGTCTTGATCGGCCTCGTGCATGTCGCGCTGCGCTTTCGACGCGGCTTCGCCCCGCACTTGGTTGGCCCCGCATAAAAGCGCCCTCTGACGTGCGGCTGCGACCGACGTGCTCATGCGCTCGCCACTCTTGAAAGTGTAAGGCCCGCATCGCCCGTGAGCCATGCCATGAATTGCCGGTAGTGTCCTAATTTGAATCAGCGCCATCCCATGCAGGAGCGCCCAAGAAAACAGAATAATATCATAATCGCCGCCCAAATCATGCCTGCGATGCAACCGTGCCGGTTTCCTACTTCAATTCGTTCCGACGCATGCTCCCCGGCTAATTTTTCAATTTTTTTGTAATCCTCATCCGTAAGCTTCCTATACGGAGGTATTTCGTCGTTATTCATTTCTTCGCCTGCGCCGCGATAGCTACTTTCACCGCCGTCTCGGCGGAATCGATCGGCGGCAATTCCAACACAGTCACGTACTTCGTCTCCAAGCTGTCATCATAACTCCACGCATAGCATCGCATCGCTTTTGGGTGCCGGCTAAGCTCGAAAGTCTCCACGACGCCATCCCACGCCACCTCTCCGTTGAAAAGCTCAATAACGGGCTCGGACGCAACGTGGCGGGCCTTGCATTTATGCATGACCTCGATCG